>JAYUHN010000298.1:0-11769 GCA_043766965.1 Ramlibacter sp.
CGGCCCACTGGTGCGCGAACCACTTGCCGGTGCGGCCCATGCCGCACTGCACTTCGTCGATCATCAACAGCCAGTTGCGCCGGTCGCACAGTTCGCGCACCTGCTGCAGGTAATCGATCCGCATCGCATTGATGCCGCCTTCGCCCTGGATGGTCTCGAAAAACACCGCGACCACGTTCGGGTTGCCTTCGGTCGCGGCCTTGAGCGCGTCAACGTCGTTGAGCGGCACCCGGATGAAGCCCTCCACCAGCGGCCCGAACCCCTTTTGCACCTTCTCGTTGCCGGTCGCGGACAGGGTGGCGATGCTGCGCCCGTGAAACGCCTTTTCGTACACGACTATCTCCGGCTTCTCGATGCCGCGGTCGTGCCCGAACTTGCGCGCGAGCTTGATCGCCGCCTCGTTCGCTTCCAGTCCGGTGGAACAGAAAAAGACGTTGGTGAGGCCCGACAGTTCGACCAGCTTGGCGGCCAGTTTCTCCTGGTTCGGGACGTGGTAGTAGTTGCTGCTGTGGATGATCTTGCCGATCTGGTCCCGCAACGCGGGCACCAGCTTCGGGTGGTTGTGGCCGAGGGTGTTGACGGCGATGCCGGCCAGCGCGTCCAGGTAGCACTTGCCGTTCACGTCCCAGACCCGCAGCCCCTGGCCATGCGACAGCGCAATCGGCACCCGGCCATAGGTGTTCATCGTGTGCGGGGACGACGCCTCGATCAAGGACATTGCGGTTTCTCCATCGAACAAAAAGGGCTCGACGAAGCGAGCCGCGGGGACTGATTTTAGGCACGGAGCGGGTGGGCGCAGGTTGCCGGTTTGGCATCACTGCGATGCGCCGGGTGGTGCGACTCACTCGGCGCCGGCGAAGATGTGAACAGTTGGGGACAGAGCGGCTCGCGCCAATGCGCCGCCGGTCTGTCCCCAAGACATTCGGGTGCCAGCAAAGCAAAAACCGCCCGAAGGCGGTTTTTGCTTTGCTGGCAGCGCACCGGTTTCAAACGGCGCCGGTCTGGTCAACTGGGGACAGGGCTGAAGCTCCGTCCCGCAAGATCTCAGGCCTGCGGGCTGTTTGCCTGAAGCGTCAGGCGGCGGCGGGCTGGGCCAGGGAAAGGGCCTTGACCTTGGCGGACAGGCGGCTCTTGTCGCGCGCTGCCTTGTTCTTGTGGAAGATCTCCTTGTCGGCGATCTTGTCGACGATCGACTGGGCCTTGGCGAAGAGTTCGGTCGCCTTGGTCTTGTCGCCCGCGGCAACTGCCTTCTCGACATTCTTCACCGCGGTGCGGTACTTGGAGCGCAGCGACGTGTTGGCCGCGTTGAGCTTGACGTCCTGGCGTGCGCGTTTGCGTCCCGACGCGAGACGCGGGTTCTTTTTCTTGGGTTTGGCTGTGGCCATAGTTGTGTTCCTTGGGGTCTGAGGATGATGCCAGCAAAGCCTTCCATTATAGGCGATCCGGCCCTCGTGCCCGGCCGATGGAAATGGGCCTGGAAGCGCGGGCTAAACTGCGCGCCGTGACCCTGTTCAAAGCCGCCTCCACCGTTTCCCTGCTGACCCTGGCTTCCCGCGTCACCGGCTTGCTGCGCGATGTGCTGATGAGTTCGGTGTTCGGCATCAGCGCCCTGACGGACGCCTTTTACGTCGCGTTCCGGATCCCCAACCTGTTTCGCCGTGTTTTTGGCGAAGGCGCGTTCAGCCAGGCTTTCGTGCCGGTGTTGTCGGCGACCCGCGCCGCCGACGGCGAGGCAGGCGCCCGGCAGCTGGTGGACCACGTTGCCACCTTGCTGCTGTGGACGCTGGTGCTGCTTTGCGTTCTCGGCGTCGCCGGGGCGCCGCTGCTGGTCTGGGCGCTGGCCAGCGGCTTGCAGAAGACGCCCAACGCCTACGAAGCGGCGACCGTCATGACGCGCTGGTTGTTCCCATACATCGGCTTCATGTCCATGGTGGCGCTTGCCGGCGGCATCCTCAATACCTGGCGCAGGTTTGCGGTGCCCGCGGCGTCGCCGGTGCTGCTGAACCTCTCGATGATCGCCGCGATCTGGTTCGCCGCGCCCTGGTTCAGGCGTTTGGGGATCGAGCCGATTTACGCCTTGTGCATCGGCGTCATGGGCGGGGGCGTCCTGCAACTCGCGATCCAGCTGCCGGCGCTGCGCGCAATCGGCATGTGGCCGCGCATTGGTGCCAGCGGCTCAGCGCTGCGGCAGGCATGGGCCGATCCCGCCACCCGCAATGTGCTGCGGCTCATGCTGCCGGCCCTGCTCGGCGTCAGCGTCGCCCAGATCTCGCTTCTGATCAATACCCAGATCGCCTCCTATCTTCCCTCCGGCAGCGTCAGCTGGCTGAACAGCGCGGACCGGCTGATGGAGTTTCCGACGGCGATGCTGGGAGTCGCCCTCGGTGTGGTGTTGATGCCGCAGCTGGCCGCGGCACGCGCGAGCGGTGACGGGGAGCGCTATTCCGCGATGCTGGACTGGGGGCTGCGCCTGGTGGTTCTGCTGGCGACTCCCTGCTCGGTCGCGCTGCTGGTGTTCGCCCGGCCGCTGGTCGCCACGCTGTTCCACTACGGCGCCTTCAAGGATTCCGACGTCGCGCAGGTGGCGCTGGCGCTGGCCGGCTATGGCAGCGGCCTGCTCGGGCTGGTCGCCATCAAGGTGCTGGCGCCTGGATACTACGCCAGCCACGACATGAAGACACCGATGCGGATCGCTATCGCTGCCCTGATCGCCACCCAGCTGTTCAATCTTGCGCTGGTGCCCGTGCTGCGCCACGCCGGGCTGGCGTTGTCGATCGGCCTCGGTGCGTTGCTGAACGCCGGATTGCTGCTGGCCGGGTTGTTGCGGCTAGGCAGGTACAAGCCGGTGGCCGGCTGGGGTGTGTTCGTGCTGCAGGTGGTGGCGGGCAGCGCGTTGCTCGCCATCTTCCTGATGTGGGGCGCCGCCACTTTTTCCTGGGTCGGCATGCGCGGCGAGAGTTTGAAGCGGGTCGGGCTGATGGTCATGATGCTGACTGGGGCGGGCGCTATTTATTTCATAGCACTGGCGGCGGCGGGCGTGAAACTGCGGCAGTTTGTCACGCGCTGAATCGAGCCTTTCGCGCGGCGAAACTTGACGCGCTCCGGCGCGTCAATTACAAATCCCTTCATGCTGTTGAAACTCACCGCGCCCACAGCCCTCGAGTACTTCGACTCGCTGGTGCAGAGCGACGACCACTTTCCCCTGTTGGAAGCGGCCGCCAGCCTGGCGCAGGACGAATATCCCGATCTCGACGTCCAGCAGGTGCTGGGCGATGTCGACCAGTTGCTGGCGCGCCTGAAGCGGCGTCTTCCGCCCGATGCGGCGCCTTTGCAACGGCTGCGGTCCCTGAACCAGTTCTTTTTTCGCGACCTGAGTTTCGGCGGCAACGTCAACGACTATTGCGATCCCGACAACAGCTACCTGAACGTGGTGCTGCGGACACGGCGGGGCATCCAGATTTCGCTTGCCGTGTTGTGGATCGAACTCGCGCAGGGCCTGGGCCTGCATGCGCGCGGCGTCTGCTTTCCGGGCCACTTCATGGTCAAGGTCAACCTGCCGAAGGGCCAGGTGGTCATCGACCCGTTCACCGGACAGTCCCTTTCCCGGGAAGAGCTGTCCGAGCGGCTCGAGCCGTACAAGCGGCGCAACGGGCTGGTCGACGAATTCGAAGTGCCGCTCGGGCTCTATCTGCAGGCGGCGCCGCCGCGCGACATCATCGCGCGGATGCTGCGCAACCTGAAGGAGATCCACCGTGCGCAGGAAGACTGGCAGCGCCTGATCGCGGTGCAGAACCGGCTGGTGATCCTGCTGCCGGATGCGTGGGCCGAGTACCGTGACCGGGGCCTGGCGCATGCCGAACAGGGCCATGACTCGCAGGCGGTGGGTGATCTTGAAACCTACCTGGTGCACGCGCAGGACGCGCTCGACATCGACGTCATTGCCGAGCGCGTGGCCGACCTGCGGCGGGAACGCAGTTAACGCGCAGCACGCCCGGGCTTCAGGCCCAGCAGCAGCAGGGCAAGCGCCGCGAGCACGGCCCCTGACCCGAAGGTCACGCTGGCGCCGTACCGATCCCACAGCAGGCCTGCCACCACGCTGGCGCACAGCAGCGCCAGTCCGCTCATGAGGTTGAAGAAGCCGAAGGCCGTGCCACGCAGGTCGTCCGGCGCGGCCTGTGCGACCAGTGTCGCCAGCAGTCCCTGCGTCATCGCCATGTGCAATCCCCAGAGCGCGATCCCGGCCCACAGCACAGCGCCGCCGGCGCTCCACGCCAGCAACAGGTCGGCGCCGATGAGCGTCAGCAGGCCGGCCGCAAGCAGCGCCGTGTGGCTGGACCGGTCCGACAGTTTGCCGAAGGGATAGGCGCCCGCGGAATAGACCACGCTCATCACGATCATCACCAGCGGCGTCCAGGCCGACGCGAGCCCCCCTTGCAGCGCGCGCAGCACCAGGAAGGCCTCGCTGAAGCGTGCCAGCGTGAACGCGGCGCCGACGGCCACCACCCACCAATAGCCGCTGTCCAGGCGCCGCAGGTTCTCGCGCCGGATCGGGTTCGAGCGCCGGCTCGCCGCAGGCGCGGCGGGCTCGCGGACGCCGGCGACAAGCAGCAGGACCGCCAGCACCGCCGGGATGACCGCCACCCAGAACACCGAGCGGAAATCGTTGGCCCACAGCAGCATCAGGCCGATGGCCAGCAGCGGACCGAGAAACGCACCGATGGTGTCCAGCGACTGGCGCAGTCCGAAGGCAGCGCCGCGCATGCCAGGAGGCGCGAGATCGGCCACCAGGGCGTCCCGGGGCGCGCCACGGATGCCCTTGCCGATGCGGTCGAGAAGGCGGGCAGTCACAACCAGGTCCAGGCTGGACGCCAGCGCGAAGAGGGGCTTGGAGGCTGCTCCCAAGCCGTAGCCGAAGACGGCAAGCGGCTTGCGCCGGCCCCAGAAATCGCTCAGGACACCGGAGAAAACCTTCACCATCAACGCCGTCGCTTCCGCAGCCCCCTCGATCAGTCCCACCGCGAGCGCGCTCGCGCCCAGGGTCGTCACCATGAAGACCGGCAGCAGGCTGTGGATCATCTCGGACGAGATGTCCATCAGCAGGCTGACAAAGCCCAGCACCCAGATCGCCGCCGGCAGCCGCGGCGTTGGCGCTGCCGGGCTCATGCCGGCTTCATTCGACCCGGACCGCGTCGCCGGTTCCGCGTGCGGTGATCGAACCGATCTCGTACACCGTCTCTCCGCCTTCGCGCAGGATCTGCGCCGTGGCCGCCGCACTGTCCGGTTCCACCACCACCACCATGCCGATGCCGTGGTTGAAGGTGCGGTTCATTTCGCGATCGTCGATGCCGGCGGTATGCTGCAGCCACGCGAACAGCTCGCTGCGTGGCCAGCTGCCCTTGTCCAGCCGTGCCGCCAGGCCCGGCGGCAGCACACGCGGAATGTTCTCCAGCAGGCCTCCGCCCGTGATGTGGGCCAGGGCCTTGATGCCTTGCTGCCGGTCCAGGGCAGCGAGCACGCTTTTGACGTAGAGGCGGGTCGGCGCCATCACCGCTTGCCGAAACGGTTGGCCATCGAGCCTGGCCGGCAGGTTGGCGCCGGCCCGCTCCAGGCATTGGCGCACCAGCGAGAAGCCGTTGGAATGGACTCCGCTGGACGCGAGGCCCAGCACCACATCGCCGGGCCCGACGTCGGCCCCGCTGAGTATTTTCGATTTTTCCACGACGCCGACCGCGAAGCCCGCCAGGTCGTACTCGCCGGCCGGATACATGCCGGGCATCTCCGCCGTCTCCCCGCCGATCAGCGCGCAGCCCGAGAGCTCGCATCCTTTCGCGATGCCGCCGATCACAGCCGCGGCGGTGTCGACATCGAGCTTGCCGCAGGCAAAATAGTCGAGGAAGAACAGCGGCTCGGCGCCCTGCACCAGCACGTCGTTCACGCTCATCGCGACCAGGTCGATTCCGACCGTGTCGTGCATATTCCATTCGAACGCGAGCTTGAGCTTGGTGCCGACGCCGTCAGTGCCGCTCACCAGCACCGGCTCCCGGTAGCGCTTGGGCACTTCGAACAGGGCGCCGAAGCCGCCGATTCCCGCCAGCACTCCCTCCCGCATGGTCCGCCTTGCAAGCGGCTTGATGCGCTCGACCAGCGCATCGCCGGCGTCGATGTCGACGCCGGCGTCCTTGTACGAGAGGGGGGGCTGGGTCATGGGCGGAGTCTCGGGGAGCTGGAGCAGGGGCAGGCCGGCTCGGCCCGATAGAATTTGCCAATATTTTAGCGACCCATGCAATTGACCTCGACCCAGATACGCGCGACCGCCTGGATGCTGATCGCGGCACTGGCGGCGCTGGCCCTGTGGCTGCTCGGGCCGGTGATCACGCCGTTCGCGGTGGCTTCGGTGCTGGCCTATGCCTTGACGCCCCTGGTCGACCGGCTGGACAACCTGGGACGGGGCCGGTTGCCGCGCGTCATCGCCGTGGTGATCGTCGAACTGCTGTTCATCCTGGCGCTGGCCGGCGTGCTGCTGATGACGGTGCCGATCCTGGCCAAGGAACTCCCGCTGATGCGCGAGCAGCTGCCGCTGCTGCTGGACAAGCTGGACCAGATGCTGTCGCCGTGGCTGGCGGAGTACGGCATCCGGGTGCGGCTGGACGTGGTCGGCCTGAAAGCGCAGTTGATGAAGTACCTGAACGCCAACTACGAAGAGGCGTTCTATTCCCTGCTGGCCTCGCTCAAGCTCGGCGGCAGTGTCATGGTCACCGTGATCTTCAACGTGGTGCTGATTCCGGTCGCGCTGTTCTACCTGCTGATGGACTGGGACCGGTTCATCGCGAAGTTGCTGGAGCTGGTGCCGCCCCGCACCCGGCCCAAGGTCGACTCCTTCGCCCACGACGCCGACATGGTCCTGGGCCAGTACCTGCGCGGCCAGCTGCTGGTGATGCTGATCATGGCGCTGTTCTACAGCTCCGGGCTGGCCCTGTTCGGACTCGATCTCGCGTTGCCGATCGGGTTCTTCACCGGACTGGCCATGTTCATTCCCTATCTCGGTTTCGGCATCGGGCTGCTGCTGGCGCTGGTGGCCGGGCTGCTGCAGTTCGCCTCGGCCAAGGCGCTGGTGATGGTCGCCGTGGTCTACGGCATCGGGCAGGCGGCCGAAGGCTTCTACTTCACGCCCCGTTTCGTCGGCGAGCGCATCGGCCTGCATCCGCTGGCGGTGATCTTCGCGCTGCTGGCGTTCGCGCAGCTGTTCGGTTTTGTCGGCGTGCTGGTTGCATTGCCGGCCAGCGCCGTGCTGCTGGTGGCGATGCGGCGCCTGCGGCACGGCTACCTGGCTAGCAAGCTGTACCACTCGTGACCGCGCGATGAGGCAGATCGCCCTCGACATCGGCCTGGACACCGCGCCCAAGCTGTCCACGTTCTTCGCCGGTCCGAACGAGCCGGCACTGCGGCATCTCCAGCTCTGGGCCGGCAGCCCGACCCGATCGCCGGTCCCGACCTACCTCTGGGGCGCAGGCGGGTCCGGCAAGACCCATCTGTTGCAAGCCGTGCGGCACGCGCTGCGCGAGCAGGGCGCCAGCGCCGGCTGGCTGGACCCTGGCGTGCACGAGCCGCCTGCTTACGAGCCCGGCTGGTCGGTGGTGCTGCTCGACGACGTCCAGCTCTTCACGGCGGTGCAACAGCACGCGGCCTTCAACTGGTTCGTGAACGCGCAGACCCACCAGCGCGGCGTGCTGGCCGCCGGGTCGCTGCCGCCCGCCGACCTGCCGCTGCGTGAAGACCTGCGCACCCGCCTCGGCTGGGGTCACGTGTTCCAGCTCCAGGTGCTGAGCGAACCGGAGCGGCGGGCCGTGCTGCGGCAGGAAGCGGATGCCCGCGGCGTCTTCCTTGGCGACGACGTCATGGACTTCATGCTGACCCGCTTCTCACGCGACCTGGGCACCCTGATGGCGCTGCTCGGCGAGCTCGACGGGTATGCGTTGCAGACTAGGCGCGCGATCACCATCCCCCTCATCAAGTCGATGCTGGAGAACGCGTGACGCTCGCCGCATCCACGCCCGGCAAAAGGGCACTGGCGCTGTTCGACCTCGACCACACGCTGCTGCCGATCGACTCCGATTACGCCTGGGGCGTTTTCACCCAGACCCTGGGCTGGACCGACCCGCGGCTGTTCCAGCAGAAAAACGACGCGTTCTACGAGCACTACAAGGCGGGCACGCTCGACATCCACGACTACGTCCGGTTCGCCACCGACGCGGTGCGGCTGCGCGGCCCCGACGAGGCGGCGTCGGCGCACGCGCGCTTCATGCGCGAGGTGGTCGGGCCCGAGCTGCTGCCGCAGTCGCTCGACCTGTTGCGCGGCCACCAGCGGCGCGGCGACGAGGTGGTGATCGTGACGGCCACCAACGAATTCGTGACCCGTCCGATCGCACAGGCGTTCGGGGTCGACGAATTGATCGCGGTCGAGCTCGAGCGCGGCGCCGACGGCTGGATCACCGGCGAGATCCGCGGCGTGCCGTCGGCGCGCGACGGCAAGGTCATACGGGTGGAACAATGGCTGGCGGCGCGCGGCCGCGACTGGGCGGATGTCGAAACGACCTTCTATTCGGATTCCTTCAACGACATCTCCCTGCTGGAGCGGGTCGACCATCCGGTGGCGACCAACCCCGACGCCCGATTGCGCGCCATCGCCAAGGCACGGGGCTGGCGCATACTTGAGCTGTTTGACAAGAAATGATCAAGAAATTCATCGACAAGCTGCTGGGTAAGTCCGGCTCCGACAGCAAGTCCCGCTTCGGCAAGCGGCAGGAAGTCGGACCGCAAGAGCATGGGATCGACCCCGCCCTGGTGGACGAACGCGCACTCAACGTGGTGCACACGCTGAAGCAGGCGGGCTTCCAGGCCTACGTCGTCGGCGGCGCGGTGCGCGACCTGCTGGTGGGTCTGCGGCCGAAGGACTTCGACGTCGCCACCGATGCGACGCCCGAGCAGGTCAAGGGCCTCTTTCGGCGCGCCTTCATCATCGGCCGGCGCTTTCGCATCGTGCACGTGGTGTACGGGCGCGGCCGTGAGCACGAGGTGATCGAGGTTTCCACCTTCCGCGCCTACATGGACAATGCCGCCGCCGAACAGGTCGCCGGCAACGAGAAGACCAGCAAGAGCGAACTTGCCGGCATGAAGCACGCGGTCGACTCCACCGGCCGGGTGCTGCGCGACAACGTCTGGGGCCCGCAGGAGGAAGACGCCACCCGGCGCGACTTCACCGTCAACGCGATGTATTACGACCCCGAGACGCAGGTCGTGGTGGATTACCACGGCGGCATCAAGGATGCCAAGAAGCTCACGTTGCGCATGATCGGAGACCCGGCGACGCGCTATCGCGAAGACCCGGTGCGCATCATCCGCGCCGTGCGCTTCGCGGCCAAGCTGCACCCGCTCGGCTTCAAGCTGGATCCGAAGACCGCGGCGCCGCTGGTCCAGTCGCAATCGCTGCTGGCCGACGTCCCGCAAAGCCGCCTCTTCGACGAGATGCTCAAGCTGCTGCAGACCGGGCACTCGCTGGCCACGATCGGGCAGCTGAATGCGCTTGGCATGTCGCGCGGCATCTATCCGCTGCTCGACGTGGTGGTCCAGCGGGCCGACGAACCGTTCGTCAAGGCGGCGCTGCTGGACACCGATCGGCGAGTCGGCGAAAACAAGCCGGTCGCGCCAAGCTTCCTGCTGGCGTGCGTGTTGTGGGCCGACGTGCGGGACGGCTGGGCCCAGCGGCTGGAAAGCAAGCAGCATCCGTTTCCGGCATTGCAGGACGCCATCGACGACGTCTTCAATGCGCGGATCGGGGACGTGTCCGGCCGGGGCAAGCTGGCGGCCGACATGCGCGAAATCTGGATGATGCAGCCGCGCTTCGAGAAGCGCACCGGCAACACCCCCTACAGCCTGGTCGAGCAGCCGCGTTTTCGCGCCGCCTTCGATTTCATGCGGCTGCGCGCCGACGTGGGCGAGGTCGACGTGGTGCTGGCGGACTGGTGGCAGGAATTCAGCATGGCCAGCGATGCCGTGCGGGAAGACCTGATGCAGCAGACGCGCGAGGAGCAGGGCAAGGGCCAGCGCCGGGTGCGCGTGCCCAAGCTGCCGGCAACCTCGCTCGCTGTCCCGGCGCGCCAGCGGCCGTCGGCATTCACCGATTCCGGCGCTGGCGGCGAGTCGCTGCCGCATGACGACGGTGTGCCGCAAGAGGGTGGCGACGCTGGCGCGGCCGACGCGCCGAGGAAGCGCCGCCGGCGCCGTCGCAAACCTGCCGGCGAGGGTGCGACGGACCGGGCTCCCAACGATTCCGGTCCGGGTTAGACCATGCCGGCCGCGTCGCAGCTGGACCCGGTCGTGGCGTATGTGGGACTTGGCGCCAACCTCGGCACGGCGGCGCGCACGATCGCGGATGCGGTCGAGCGCATCGGCCACTTGCCCGGCACCGCGGTCACCGCCCGGTCGTCGCTGTACCGGAGCGCGCCGGTGGACGCCCCCGGACCCGATTACATCAACGCCGTGGTGGAACTGCGCACGGTGCTGAACGCACCTGAATTGTTGAGACGGCTGCAGCAGATCGAGCTGGCGGGCGGGCGAACCCGGTCTTACAGGAACGCGCCGCGCACGCTGGACGTCGACCTGCTGCTGTTCGGCTCCGCGTCGGTGGCGAGCGAACGGCTGACGCTGCCGCATCCCCGCATGCACGAGCGCGCCTTCGTGCTGCTGCCGCTGGCCGAGATTGCGCCCACGCTGGTGAGCACGAAGGTCCTCGCGGGCGTGACGTCGCAAATCATTGCCCGCTTGACCGGCGGCACCGAGGATTGAGTCTCCGCAAGCGGGTTTTTATGGCGTGACGGGCGGCCGCTTCGTCTTGCGCTAGAACCAGCCGACCAGTCCCGCTTGTTGTGCGTTCTGCGGATTCGAGCCGGCCTGGCGCACCCGCTCCAGGGCGTCCTCCTGCGGCACGCCAAGTGCCTTGAGAACACAGGCAGCCGCGGTTCCGGTCCGGCCCAGGCCGGCCGCGCAGTGCAGCAACACTGCGTTCCCATCGCGCAGTTCGCTGCCGATCCGTTCGATCGCGCGCCGGAAGCCCGGCGCGTCCTCGGGCAAGCCGAAGTTCGGTATCGGCAGGTTCAGCCAGCGAAACGGCAGCGCTGCCGCGACGACCGCCGCGTGGTACGCGGGCGACAGCTCCGCAACCTCATGGCGCGGCGTCAGGCAGACAACGAGCGCGAGACCGGCGCGCTGCGCCTCCAGCTCGAACGAGGACCACGGGCCGGAGCGTCCCGGCATGGAGGACAGCCAAAGCGCGCCCGAAATATCCGGCGGCAGGGAAACGGAGCGCAGTGCCATGAACGATTCTGCCCTGCGCCTGCGCCTGCTACTGCGTGCTGGTTTCGGGCGCCAGTCCTACAGCCCGGTTGGCATCGACCTGCCTAAAGTCCTTGATCTACAGTCAAGGAAAGTTCCCGATGAAACAGCGTCCAGCGGAGCCCGCCAGCCGTGAGCCCAAAGACCCGGCGCTGCCGGTCGGACAGCAGGAAGACGAAGGCACCAACGCAGTCCAGCACAAGCCCGATCCGGGGGCGGATCCCGTGCCCGACGGCAGGCACCGCTACCAGCCGCGCACCGGCTATAGCCACGGCAACGACTGATCCGCGGGCGGCAGGCCGCGGCGCGTGGCCAACGGGCGCACGGTGGCCGCGCCTTCATAATCAGCGCCACCCAACCAGCCCAAGTCCATGCCCAGTT
>JAYUHN010000299.1:0-1605 GCA_043766965.1 Ramlibacter sp.
GAGGATGGATTCGAACCATCGTAGGCGTAAGCCAACAGATTTACAGTCTGCCCCCTTTAGCCACTCGGGCACCCCTCCGGCGAACCTCGAAATATACCATGTTTCCGCAGCCCCAGCCAGTCGGAAAGGTGGTAACAGGCCTTCGCCGACGGGGAGCGGACCCGCCGCGGCTAGAGCACGTTCGGATAGCCTCGCGTGGCGAGCCAGGCGCGAGCCTGGCCGAAGTGGCCGCAACCCAGGAAGGGCGCCGGCGGTCGACTGGCCGATAGCGGCGACGGATGGTTGGCCTGCAACACCAGTGCGTCACGCCCGTTGCTGGCTGCCACCTCCCGGATCAGCCCGGCCTTGGCCTGTGCCTGCGCTCCCCACAGCAGGTAGACGCAAGGCGATGAAGTTGTCGCCACTTCCCGCAACAACGCATCGGTCAGCGCTTCCCAGCCCTTCTTCGCATGGCTGCCGGCCCGGCCGTCTTCCACCGTCAGGCTGGTGTTGAGCAACAGCACGCCGCGCCGGGCCCATTCGACCAGCGACCCGTGGTCGGGCAACGGTGCGTCCGGTCCGGCCCGCCATTCCTTGAAGATGTTGCGCAGCGACGGCGGCAGGCGCACGCCCCCAGCCACCGAGAACGCCAGTCCCTCCGCCTGTCCAGGGCCGTGGTACGGATCCTGGCCAAGGACAACCGCACGCACGCTGTGCAGTGCAGTCAGCTCGAGCGCGCGCAATGGGCATGGCGGATAGATGGTGGCGCCGGCATCGAGCCGCTGCTGGATGAACGCGGCCAGCTGCAAGCCCGCGGGACTGGTGAAAAAAGCGTCCACGGCGGGCTTCCAGTCCGGTGCCACCGGCCATTGATCCGGCGCCCAGCGCTCCAGGCGCGCGTGCATCAGTCGCCGAACAGTTCCGCCAGCGCCAGGCCGGGATCGTCGGCCCGCATGAACGCTTCGCCCACGAGAAAGGCATGGACCCCCACGTCGCGCAACTTCTTCACGTCGTCGCGACTCTGGATGCCCGATTCTGTGACCAGCAGGCGGTCCGACGGGACGTCCTTGCGCAGCGACAACGTGGTCTCTAGCGACACCTCGAAGCTGTGCAGGTTACGGTTGTTGATGCCGATCAGGGGCGTCTTCAGCTTCAGCGCGCGGGCAAGCTCCACGCCATCGTGCACCTCGACCAGCACCGCCATGTCGAGCCCGCGCGCGATGGCCTCCATCTCCGCCATCCGGGCGTCGTCGAGGCAGGCGACGATCAGCAGGATGCAGTCGGCCCCCATCACGCGCGACTCGTAGATCTGGTAGGGGTCGACCATGAAATCCTTGCGCAGCACCGGCAGGTCGCAGGATGCGCGCGCCTGCTTCAGGAAGTCCGGCTCGCCCTGGAAGAACTCGCGGTCGGTCAGCACCGACAGGCAGGCTGCACTGAGCTTGCCGTCGCCCTGCGCATAGCTTTGCGCGATGTCCGCGGGGACGAATTCCTCGCGCAGCACGCCCTTGCTCGGACTGGCCTTCTTGATCTCCGCGATGACGGCGCTCTCGCCGGCGGCGATCTTGCGGCGCATCGCCCCGACGAAATCGCGCGTCAGGACCCGGCTCTCGGCGTCCGCGCGCA
>JAYUHN010000300.1:0-1597 GCA_043766965.1 Ramlibacter sp.
CGCGGTGGTGGGCCTGTCACCGCAGTGGCACCGTCCGAGCTTCTTCGCCGCCAAATACATGCAGGCGCACGGTTACCGCATCGTGCCGATCAATCCAGCCGCCACCGAGATCCTCGGTGAGCACAGCTTCCCGAGCCTGACCGCGGCCGCTGAAGCGCTGGCCGGCGAAGGCCGAAACATCGACATGGTGGATTGTTTCCGCAAGACCGGAGACATCGTGCCGCTGGCGGACGAGGCCATTGCCATTGGCGCACGCTGCCTTTGGCAGCAGATCGGAGTCGTGAATGAGGCCGCGGCACGGAAGGCAGGCGACGCGGGCCTCGACGCTGTGATGGACCGCTGCGTCAAGATCGAGCACGCCCGGCTGTTCGGCGGCCTGAACTGGGCCGGCGTCAACACCGGGGTGATTTCGTCGCGCCGGCCGCGGCAGTTGCCTTATTGAGCGGCCATGGAGAAGAACAAGAACCTCGACGACCACCAGTACGGCTTCGGCACCCGTGCCATCCACGCCGGTGCGATGCCCGACCCGGTGACCGGCGCCCGCGCAACACCGATCCACCAGACCACGAGCTTCGTCTTCGACTCGGCCGAGCATGCGGCCAGCCTGTTCAACCTGCAGACCTTCGGCAATGTCTACAGCCGCATCAGCAACCCGACGGTCGCGGTGCTGGAGGAGCGGGTCGCATCGCTCGAGGGCGGCCGTGCGGCCTTGGCGTGCGCCACCGGAATGGCGGCGCAGATGACCGCGCTGCTTGCGATCCTGAAGACGGGCGACCACATCGTCGCGGCATCGACGCTCTATGGCGGCAGCGTCGGCCAGCTCGGCATCGGCTTCTCCCGTCTCGGCATCGAGACCACCTTCGTCGACCCTGAAGACCCGGACAACTTCCGCCGCGCCATCCGGCCCAACACGCGGGCGCTGTACGGCGAAACCATCGGCAATCCGCTGGTGAACGTGCTGGACATCGAAGCGGTCGCGGCGATCGCGCATGAACACGGGTTGCCGCTGGTGATCGACAACACGGTCGCCAGTCCGTATCTGTGCACGCCGTTCGCCTTCGGCGCCGACATCGTGGTGCACAGCGCGACCAAGTATCTGGGCGGTCACGGCACGACGATGGCTGGTGTGCTGGTGGAATCGGGCCGGTTCGACTGGGGCTCGCCGCTGTCGAAGGGCAAATTCCCCGAGATGCTCGAGCCCAGCAAGGCCTACCACGGTGTGAAGTTCTACGAGACCTTCGGCGATTTCGGCTACACCATGAAGGCGCGAATGGAGGTGAACCGGACGTTCGGCGCCAGCCTGTCGCCGATCAATGCGTGGTTGATCCTGCAGGGGGTCGAGACGCTGCACCTGCGCATGCAGGCGCACTGCCGCAACGCGCTGCGCGTGGCGCAGTTCCTGAGCGACCATCCGCTGGTCGGCTGGGTTAACTACCCCGGACTGCCGGGGTCGCCGCACCATGCTCTCGCCAGCAAGCAGTTCCGGCCGGTCGACGGGAAACCGGGCGCCTCCGGAATCCTGACTTTCGGCATCACCGCGGCCGATCCGGCCAGGGCCGGCGAGCGCTTCATCGACGCCTGCGAATTCCTGAGCCAT
>JAYUHN010000301.1:0-4442 GCA_043766965.1 Ramlibacter sp.
ACTGGCTGTCAACGGCAACTGGACCAATCAGGTGCCCGTGTCCCTGACAGGTACGGGAGGACTGCTGGTGACGGGACAGGGCAGCAACGCAGTCACCGGAACAATCGAGCTGGCCAGCACCAACCCGGCGCCGTTGACTGTTGGGGCAGGGCTGGTGAACGCCGGCATGATCAAAAAGACAGCGACTGGAACCCAGAGCCTGGCACTGACCCAGAACACAAGTACTGGCACGTTGTCGATCCAGGCCGGTGAACTGGTGCTGGAAAACTTCAACTCCAACAACGGCGTGATTGAAATCGTGGCCGGCGCGTCCACGCCCACGCCATCGGCCGCGCCGTCGGCCGCGCCGTCGCCGTTGCCGTTGCCGTTGCCTGCGCCCTCGATCTTGAGCCTCGGCACGCCTGTCGCCGGTAACCCCCCCAGCACCGCCACGCTGACGAACTTCGGCACCATCAGAGGCAGAGGGAAACTGAACGGTAGTCTGATCAATTCAGGCACCGTTGCGCCTGGCATGTCGCCGGGCATCCTTACCATCGGCGGTAACTATTCCCAGACCGCCAGCGGAACGCTCCAGATCGAGATTGCCGGAACGACCCCCGGCTCGGGCTACGACCAGCTCAGTGTCCTGGGCGCAACCGCCCTTGGCGGTTTCCTCCAGGTCCTGCCGTTCGGAGCGACGCCACCCAGCACAGGAACCTTCAACATCCTGACCGGGTCGCCGCCGACGGGCGCTTTTGCTTCGGTAATGGTGCCTTCGGGCTTTTCCGGCACGCTCACTGCGGGCGGTATTCTGATCGGTGTCACGCCGCCGCCGGCGCCAACTACCGCTCCTGCACCCGCGACGACCCCGGCCCCGACGCCGGCTCCAACATCGCCGCCGGTTCAGGCCCCGCCCGCTCCTGCGCCATTGCCGGCGCTGTTACCGGCGCCCGTACCGCCGGCACCTCCTCCTGCTCCGCCGCCCCCACCGCCACCGCTTGCACCGCCCACCCCGCCGCCGCTGCCTGCGCCGACCTCAGGCAGCATGGCGGACCAGATCGTGGCGCTGCTGGAGGGCAACACCAGCCGCAGCCTCGTGCTGTCTTCCGCGTCGGAACAGGACGGCATCGTGAGCCAATTCCTGTTGCTCCAGCACAAGGACATCCAGGGGCAAGCCGGGGGTAGCGAGGGCGCGATCACGATCACCGACTCCGTCTGCATGCCGTGACAGTGCAGGTTCCCCGCAGCTAGAAGCGTGGCAAGTCCGGGTGGGCGATGCGGCCGCCCCGCACCAGCATCTTTCCGTATTCCGCGCACCGATTCAGCGTCGGGATCACCTTGCCCGGATTGAGCAGGCCCTTGGGGTCGAATGCGCGCTTCACGCCGAACATCTGCTCATTTTCAGCGGCGCTGAACTGCACGCACATCGAGTTCAGCTTCTCGACGCCGACGCCGTGTTCGCCCGTCACTGTTCCACCCATGGCGACGCTGGTTTCCAGGATGTCGGCGCCGAACAGCTCCGCGCGGTGCAGCTGGTCGGCGTCGTTGGCGTCGAACAGGATCAGCGGATGCAGGTTGCCGTCGCCGGCGTGGAACACATTGGCGCAGCGCAACCCGTATTTCCTCTCCATGCCCTGGATTGCCAGCAGGATGTCGGCCAGCCGCTTGCGGGGAATGGTCGAGTCCATGCACATGTAGTCAGGACTGATCCGCCCCGACGCCGGGAAGGCATTCTTGCGTCCGCTCCAGAAGCGCAGCCGCTCGGCCTCATTGCGGCTCACCGCGATGGCAGTCGCACCGCACAGGCGCAAGACTTCGCTCATGCGGCCGATCTCTTCCTCCACTTCCTCCAACGTGCCGTCGCTCTCGCACAGCAGGATCGCTTCGGCCGTGAGGTCGTAGCCGGCGTGGACAAAATCCTCGACCGCTGCCGTCATCGGCTTGTCCATCATCTCGAGACCCGCGGGAATGATGCCGGCGGCAATCACGGCCGCTACCGCATCGCCTGCTTTGCGCAAGTCGTCGAAGCTGGCCATGATGCAGCGCGCGAGCTGCGGTTTCGGCACCAGCTTCACAGTCACTTCGGTGGTGACGGCCAGCATCCCTTCGCTGCCGATCACGACACTGAGCAGGTCCAGCCCGGCGCAGTCGAGGGCATCGCCGCCGAATTCCACCGGTTCCCCATCGACTGCAAAACCTTTCACCTTGAGCACGTTATGGAGCGTGAGGCCGTATTTCAGGCAATGCACGCCGCCCGAGTTTTCGGCGACGTTGCCGCCAATGGTGCAGGCGATCTGGCTGGAAGGGTCCGGGGCGTAGTACAGGCCGAGCGGCGCCGCTGCTTCGCTGATCGCCAGGTTGCGCACCCCGCACTGCACGAGTGCCGTGCGGCTGACCGGATCGATTTTCAGGATGCGGCTGAACTTCGCCAAAGACAGTGTGACACCCAGCTTGTGCGGCATGGCGCCGCCCGAGAGCCCGGTGCCCGCGCCGCGCGCCACCACCGGCACATCGAGCGCATGGCAGGCCTTCAGCACTGCCTGCACTTGGGCCTCGGTTTCCGGCAAGGCAACGACGAGGGGCCGCTGCCGGTACGCGGTGAGGCCATCGCACTCGTAAGGCGTAGTCTCTTCGGCATGCCAGAGCAGCGCATGCGCAGGCAGCACGGACTGCAAGGCGCGGACCACCTGGGACTGCCGTTCGGCCCGGCTGGCAAGTTCGGGTGCAAGGGAGGCGTTCATGCAGTCAATCTTTGCACAGTTTCCGGTCCCGCTTCCGCGCATTGCCATCATTCCCGCGAAGGCTGGATCCCAGAACATCCAGACTGGCAGTGATGTCTGGATCCCCGCCTGCGCGGGGATGACGGGGGCTCGCGAAGCGCTACACGTCATTCCCGCGAAGGCGGGAACCCAGGGCATTCATGGATCCCCGCCTGCGCGGGGATGACAAGGCTCGCGTAGCGCGCCTTGTCATTTGAAGATCACGGTCTTGTGGCCGTTGAGCAGCACCCGGTGCTCGCTGTGCCACTTCACGGCCCGCGCCAGCACCTGGCTTTCGGTGTCGCGTCCCATCGCGGTGAGGTGCTCGACGGTCTTGCTGTGGTCGGCCCGCGCCACGTCCTGCTCGATGATCGGGCCTTCGTCGAGGTCGGCCGTGACGTAGTGGGCGGTGGCTCCGATCAGTTTCACGCCCCGGTCGTGCGCCTGGTGGTAGGGCTTGGCGCCCTTAAAACTCGGCAGGAAGCTGTGGTGGATGTTGATTGCACGGCCCGCCAGCTTGCGGCACAGGTCGTCCGAAAGAATCTGCATGTAGCGCGCGAGCACCACCAACTCCGCTCCTTCGGCCTCTATGATCTCCAGCTGCTTCGCCTCGACCTGCGCCTTGGTCGCCGCCGTCACAGGGAAGTGATGAAAGGGCACGTTGTAGCCCGCCGCCAGCTGGTAAAACTCCCGGTGGTTGGAAATGATCGCCCTGATGTCCAGCGGCAGCAAGCCCGACTTCCACCGGAACAGCAGGTCGTTCAGGCAATGGCCTTCCCGGCTGACCAGGATCACCGTCCGCATCGGCTGGGTGGTGGCATGGAGCCGCCATTGCATCCCGAACGGATCGGCGAAAATCTTCAGCTGCAATTTCAGGTCGTCATGCGTCAGCGGGCCACCGGCGAATTGCACCCGCATGAAGAAGAGGCCGGTGCCGTGGTCGTTGTACTGCGCGGCTTCCTCGATATTCCCGCCGCGCTCCAGCAGGAAGCCGGAGACTGCATGCACGATGCCGGGTCGGTCTGGGCAGGACAGGGTGAGGACGTAGGCGTGATTCATAGGCGGTGAATTGTCGCAAAATGGCCTTTTGCCGTCCGACAGGAGCACCGCCATGGCATACAACGACTTCAACATGGACAACCACTGGTTGCCCTTCACCCCCAACCGCAGCTTCCGCAAGAACCCCCGCGTTTTCGTGGCCGCCGACGGCATGGAGTTCACCACCCATGACGGCAAGAAGGTGGTCGACGGCATTTCCAGCTTGTGGTGTGTCGGCGCCGGCCATAACCGAAAGCCGATCAACGAGGCGATCAAAAAGCAGCTCGACACGCTGGACTACGCGACCGCGTTCCAGGCCTCCAACGACAAGGCTTTCAAGGCGGCGGAAATGATCGCCGCCATGGCGCCGGGCGATCTCAACAAGGTGCTGTTCTGCAACTCCGGTTCGGAAGCGGCCGACACTTCCCTGAAGGTCGCGCTGGCCTACCATCGCGCGCGCGGCGAGGGCCATCGCACGGTGTTCATCGGCCGCGAAAAGGGCTACCACGGCGTCGGCTTCGGCGGCATGAGCGTCGGCGGCATCCCGGCCAACCGCAAGATGTTCAGTACGTCGCTGCTGCCGCGGGTCGATCACCTGCGCTTCATCCACGACCCGGTCAACAACGCCTACGTCAACGGCGTCGAACCGGTGTTCCAGGAAGACCT
>JAYUHN010000302.1:0-1595 GCA_043766965.1 Ramlibacter sp.
GCACGAGCCGGAGAACTTCGCGCCGCAACCGGCGCGCGGCAAATCCGCCGCCGGCCATCGCCGCACGGCGCTCTGCGTGGAAGCGCGCGACCCGCGCCGCGCCAGCGGCCCGAAGGCCGAAGCGGTCGGCGAGAAGCACTGCTTGCTGTATGTCTTCATGCCGCCGCTGGCAAAGGTCGAGGACTATCTCGACCTGCTCGCTGCGGTCGAAGCCACCGCACAGGAATTGGGCGTTCGCATCGTGCTGGAAGGCTACTCGCCGCCACGCGATCCGCGCCTGAAGCTGCTGCAGGTGACGCCCGACCCGGGCGTGATCGAGGTCAACATCCATCCGGCCAGCGATTGGCGCGAACTGGTGGAACACACCGAATTTCTCTACAACGCGGCTTTCGAAACCAGGCTGTCGGCCGAGAAGTTCATGACCGACGGACGCCACACCGGCACCGGGGGCGGCAACCACTTCGTGATGGGCGGCGCGACGCCGGACGATTCGCCGTTCCTGCGCCGGCCCGAGCTGCTGGCCAGCCTGCTGCTGTACTGGCACAACCACCCATCGCTGTCGTACCTGTTTTCGGGCATGTTCATCGGCCCGACCAGCCAGGCGCCTCGGGTGGACGAAGCGCGCAACGACCAGTTGTACGAGCTTGAGATCGCGCTCAAGGAGATCGAGAAGAATCGCCGCATCCACGGCGAGGCGATGCCGCCCTGGCTGGTCGACCGGACGCTTCGCAACATCCTGATCGACGTCACCGGCAACACGCACCGCAGCGAATTCTGCATCGACAAGATGTATTCGCCCGATTCGGCGACGGGAAGGCTCGGCCTGCTGGAGCTGCGCGCTTTCGAGATGCCGCCGCATTCGCGCATGAGCATCGCGCAGCAGCTGCTGCTGCGGGCGCTGGTGGCGCGCTTCTGGAAAGAGCCCTACCGCGCTCCGGCCACCCGCTGGGGCGCCGAGCTGCACGATCGCTTCCTGCTGCCCACGTTCGTGCAGATGGACTTCCACGACGTGCTGACCGAGATGCGGCAGGCCGGCTATGCGTTCGACAACGCCTGGTTCGCGCCCCACTTCGAATTCCGCTTTCCGCTGGTCGGCGCGGTGCAGACGATGGGCATCGAGCTCACGCTGCGCAACGCGCTGGAGCCGTGGCATGTGATGGGCGAAGAAGGCGCGACCGGCGGCACCGTGCGTTATGTCGACTCGTCGCTGGAACGCATCGAGGCGCGCGTGACGGGGTTGAATCCGAGCCGCTATGTCGTCACGGTGAACGGCAAGGCGCTGCCGATGCAGCCGACCGGCGTCACCGGCGAATACGTTTCGGGTGTGCGCTACAAGGCATGGAACCCGCCATCGGCGCTGCACCCGACCATCGGCGTGCATGCGCCGCTGACCTTCGACATCGTCGACACCTGGATGAACCATTCGCTGGGCGGCTGTCAGTACCACGTGACGCATCCGGGCGGCCGCAACTACGACACCTTCCCGGTCAACGCCTACGAAGCCGAGAGCCGGCGCATGGCGCGTTTCTTCCGCATGGGGCACACGCCCGGGAGATTGCAGGTGCCGCCGGCGACGATCCATGTTCCGGGAAGCC
>JAYUHN010000303.1:0-11662 GCA_043766965.1 Ramlibacter sp.
TCTGGTTGATTGCCGCGTGATCCAGCGCCAGGTGGTGGAGCAGGTCGTCGAGGAGCAGCGCAAGTTCTTTGCCGAGGCGCAATCGACATGAACAATAAAAGCCCGCCGTCTGCTTCGCTCCTGATTGCCGCGCTGGCTGCTTTTTCTGCCACGTCCTGCCTGGCGCAATTGCAGGGCCCGGCGGTCGCCGGCGGCGCTTCGACCCTGTTGGCGCAAAGCGGCGGTGCGGCGGTGAAGGCCCGGCCCATGCCGCGCCCGCGCGCGGCAGCGCGGCTGCCCCGGGTCACGCGTCCGGTGGCGCCCGCGGGCGCGACGTCAGACCCGGCATACATCGCGGCCGACGCTGCATACAAGGCTTATGGCCGGCGAGACTACGGCGCCGCGGTGATCGGCGCCCGGCAGGCGACCCGGCTCGCGCCATCAAACCGCGCCTATTGGCAATTGCTGGTCAACGCACTGATCGCAGCCAACAACTTGCAGGAGGCGGAACAGGCATTGAACCAGGGCCTGCAGGCTTCCGGTGACGATGGCGCATGGAACGTGCAGCGCGAAAGCATTCGCCGCGGCATGGCACAGTCGGCCGGGGCGGCCATGTACCGCGCGCTCGAAGCCGGCGACATCCCGGCCGCCGCAGCGTCCGCCCGGGCGGCAGCCGGGTTCGCTCCGGACAACGCGGCATACCGCCTGATCCTGATCGAGGTGCTGCTGCGCGAAGAGCGCTTTGCCGAAGCCGAGACGCTGGCCGGCGAGGCAGTTGCCTTGTTGCCCGACAGCGCGATCCCGTTGGCACTGCGGGCGTACGCACGCCAGCGGCAGGGCCGTTGGGATGACGCACGAGCCGATTTCGACCGGGCACTGTCGCAGCGGGGGCTCACGGCCGCCGTGCAGCGCAACCTGCGCCTGATCGCCGCCGATTCCGCGCTGGCCGCGCGGGACCCGCAGCGCGCGATCGGTATCCTGCAAGGCCTTCCCGACGCCGACGCGGCGGTGGCGCAGCGCCGCGCAGCGGCCAATCGGCGTGTCCTTCGCACCTCGGTGCAGGCCGTGCCATTGACCGGCAGCAATTTTCCGCCGCCGGCGCTGGACTGCGGCGCCGCCGAGTCCGCGATCACCTGCATGCTGCTGCCCGGGCAACCGCCGCGAGATCGGGCGTACGACACTGCCACCGCAGCCTACCGTGCGCTCGATGCGCGCGACTACGCGCTGGCGGCCGAGAAGGCGGCGCAGGCCGTCGCAATTTCGCCTCATAACCGCGACTACCAGCTGCTTCTGCTTGATGCGCAGCTCGGCGCCGGCAAGCTGGCGGATGCGGAACAAGCGGCGACCGCCGTGCTCGCGTTGGAGCCTGGCGACGCCGCGCTGCTGGCGCAGCGCGGCTCGATCCGCAAGCGGCTGGGCGACAACGTCGGCGCCAGCGAAGATTTCACCGCGGCGCTGGCTTCGGGGCAACTGGCTCCAGTGGCAGAGGTCGGGGCGCTCGCCGACCTGGGCCGCAAGAGCGAAGCACGCAGCCGCTTCGCGCAATTGCAGGCCGACGGGCAATTGGGCAGCGTGAGCGACCTCGACATGGCTTACCTGGCCGCACGCATCGGGGACGACAACGCGGCGCACGAATCGTTCGCGAAAGCGGATGCCGGTGGCAGGCTTCCTGAAAGTGCCTTGCAGGATTCGGCCTATGCTTCGCTGCGGGCCGGCCGGGACAGCGAAGCCGTCGCCTATTTCAGGCGCACCGTCGACGCGGCCGACGGGCTCAAGCTGCGGCTCGAACCGCAATTGCTGTTCGACACGCGTCGCGCCATCGCCGACATCACCCGCGAGGGCGGCGTCATCGCATCGCTGATCTACCGCGGTGGCGGTAGCGGCGTGATTTCCGGCTTCGGCGCCACCAATGGCGCGGTCGGCAGCAAGACGGCGCAAGTCGGCGTCGAGGCTTACTGGCGTCCTTTCGGCTATCGCAACGGCCGTTACGTAGAACTGTTCGCCCGCGGCTTCGAAACCTTGTACAGCCAGGCCGGCGGTGCGACCGGCGGCGACAGCTTGCAGACGGCGCTGGGCATCCGCTGGAAGCCGTTCAGCGAGCAGAACGCGGTGCTGTCCCTCAGCCGCGTCTTCACCAAGGGCGCGCAGGATGACTGGCTGGCGCAGGCGGCTTATTCGCTGGACCTGGGCACCGACCTGCGCGTCGACGTCGCCAACTGGTGGACGACGCGGGTTGCCGCCGAAGCAGGGCGCTATGTCCACAACCCGCAGAGCTACGGCCTGGCAAGCGTGCAGCTTGGCAAGAGCTACCGGATGCCCGGTGAGGGCAAGACGGTGTTGTTCCCGCACGCGGTCGCGGCGGCCGAATACAACTCGCTGCTGGTGGACAAGCTGTCCGTCGGCGCGGGCCCGGGCGTCAGCCTGCGGCACTGGTTCAGGGAAGACAAATACGCGGCGCCCCGCTCCTACGTCGACTTCTCGCTGCAGTACCGGTTCCGGCTGTCGGGCGATGAGCGGACCAAGGGCCTGTTCCTGACCTCGCTGGTCTCGTATTGAGGCGTCGAGGGACCATGTACCGATGCAAGGTCCTGGCGGCCACGCTGGTGCTCGCTTGCCTCGCTACGCTTTTCGGCTGCGCCGTGCAGGTGCCGCCCATCGAGGGGACCGTCTGGCAGATCGACAATGAAAACGCATCGCCCAGGGGTGACTGGCAGCGGCTGGGCGCGAGCCGGCTGCTGATCCAGTGGACCGTTGTCGATGGGGTCGCCTTCCGCGAGAACACCGGCTTTCCGCTTGGCAGCCTGCCGGACTGGCCGCGCATCGCCGCCGAGCCGTGGGCCCGGGAGGTGATCCTCGGCCTGGCCGGCCGGTTTGACGAGAAGAGCGCCCGCGCCGACATCGCGGCGCTGGCCGAAACTTCAACGCTGCTGGCGGCGCTGCCGACACCGCTCAATGTCGTGGGCTACTACTTCCCGGTGGAAATCGACCCGACATGGAGCGAAGCACCGCAACTGACGGCTTTGCTGGCGCGGCTGCCTCGGCCACTCTGGATCAGCGTCTACGACAGCGCCAACGTCGGACCGCAGGAGCTCGCGGACAGCCTGCTGCGCTGGCTGCCCCCCGACGTCGGCGTGTTCTTCCAGGATGGTGTCGGCGTTCACGCCCGTGAAGCCTGGGTCGCGCGGCACTATGTGACCGTGCTGGAACGCGTACTTGGAAAGGGGCGGGTCCGCGTGATTGCCGAGGCCTTTCGTCCGCGGCAGGGCGGCGGCTTCCGGCCGGCAACCATCGAGGAATTGCGACCCCAGCTGGCGGCGTACGGCGGGCTGCCCATCTACCTGTTCGAAGGGCCGCGGTACGTTCCGCCGGCGCTCGTGGACCAGCTCGTCAAGGCGGGCGCAGGCAGTTCCCGCTGAGCTCAACCGCCGCTCCGTACGATGGGGGTAGTTAACGTCCTACGCGGGCGTGACTTGGTATCCGACATAGTTCAAGCGCGACAGTTCTAGAGTGGACTTGCGTCATGAATACAAGACTTACGATCCGTTCCATTTTCACGGCTGCTGTGCTTGGCTGCAGCGTGGCTGCGCACCCGTTGTCGCTGGGGCCGCTGACCGGATCGGCGGTCGTGGGTTGGCCACTGGAAGTCAGCGCCCCGCTCCAGCTCGATGAGGCCGCCGACGGCAACGGCGGGAACTGCGTCAGCGCGGAACTGACATACGGAAGCCAGCCGGTCGACGGCGCGAAAATCCGCGTGGACGTTTCGCCTGACGGCCAGCTCGCGCGGATCTCTTCTCCCGTGGTGGTCGACGAACCGTTCGTCACGCTGGTGCTGCACGCCGGATGCGGCCGCCAATCGACCAGACGCTATCTGCTGCTGGCGGATGCGCCGCTGGAAGCCCCGGTCGTGCTGGCGGCGTTGTCGTCTCTCTCGTCACCTGGCAGCGGCGGGTCACCTTCCACCGCCGTCCTGGGGGCGTCGCGCAGCAGCACGGCCTTTGCGGCTGCCACCAGGGTTGCCGCCGTGCGGTCGCAGCACCGTCCCGCCATTGCGCGTCGTGTCGCCATGGACAAACCCAGGGCGGTCGGGCGGTCGTCGGGTCGGCTGCAACTTGCGCTCTGGGAGCCGGGCCTGGAAGGATCGCCGTGGCTGCGCGCATCGACCGAACTGCTTTCCACACCCACCGCCGACGCTGCGCACCGGGCTGCGGCGACAGCTCTCTGGCGCGCGCTCAATGCGCAGCCGCAGGACCTGCTGCGGACCGCGGACCGCTTGCGCGGCCTTGAAGGAGAAGTCAGCGCGTTGCGCGGGCTTGCGGGGCGCCATCGCTCGGAGCTCTCATTGGCGCGCGAATCGTTCCAGGACAGCCGCCGCGAGCGGTATGGCAACATCGCGCTCGTGATGACCCTCGCACTGCTGGCGGGGGGCGGGGCCGCGCTGTTCTGGCACCGATCGCGGCGTGCGCAGTACATTGCATCTTATGCAAGCTGGTACCCGCCGCTGGAACCGCAGGTCGAGACGCCGGTGATGGAAAGACATGCGATGGAGCCAGTCGCCATGCCTGTCCATCAGGGGGTTGCAGCCCCGGCACCTGCGCACCAACCGGCGGTCCAGCACTGCGACGTGGTTCTGCCCTGGCAACCCGAGCCGGTGACAGAAATCGTCCCGCCTGCTCTTGAACAGAAATTGCCGGCGCCGGTGGACGACTTCGTTGCGCCACGGCTCAAGGTGGACGCCCTCCACGGCGCCCAGCAACAGTCGGAATTTTTTGCTTCGCTGGGGCAGTACGACGAAGCCGTTGCCGTGCTGACTGACTACCTGATCGAATCGCCCGACAAGCCGGTGCTGGTCTATCTCGAGCTGTTCCGCATGTACCACGGGCTGGAGCGTCGCGGCGATTTCGAGGAGTTGAGATCGGCCTTTCGCCACGCCTTCGGCATCGACGGCCCGCTGTTCGCCGAGTACAGCCACGAGTGCCGTGAACTCGAGCTCTACCCGGTGGCCGTGTCCCGCATTTCCGCATCCTGGCCCTCCCAGGCCAGTCTGCAGCTGATCGAGGGACTGCTGTTCAACCGCCCCGCGGCTGCCCGGGAGCTGCTGTCGGTCGATGCGTATCGCGAACTGATCTGGATTTATTCGCTGGGCCAGGAGATCGTGCACAGCACCGGCTCGCCGGCCGGGCTCCAATTACTGGGCGGTGCCGATCTTCCCAACGACCATTTCATCCTGCCTTGGGCCATGGGCAGCGGTTCGGAGCCGCCGGAACTGTCGCTCGACCGGCTGCACGACATCGACGTTGCTTCGCAGTTGAGCGGCTTTGGCGTCGACATCGATTTGACCACGGCCCCAGTCGAAGGGCAGCAGGTCAGGGTCGGCGAGCGCCAGGAAACTGATCAGGCCCGGCAAGTGGCCCCAGCGCCGGCCAAGGTCGTCGCGACAGACGATGCCGATGCGTTCGATGCGGTGATGGAATCCCAGAGCCGGAAGAATATCCGCTGACGGCCGCCGCGATGCATAGGGATTTTTCGGTTCCTCTGTTCCCGCTCGACGAGCGGCAACGCCTGCTGGAGCTGCGGGACTTCGGCATCCTGGACACCGAGCCCGACGACGATTACGACCGTCTGGTGCAGCTGGCCACGGTGGTGTGCGGCACGCCCATGGGGACGCTCACCTTCGTCGATTCCCAGCGCCAGTGGTACAAGTCGCGGGTCGGCGTCACGGCGCAGGAAGCGCCCCGGGACAAGGCGTTCTGTGCCCACACGATCCTCGATTCAGACCGGCTCCTCGAGATCCCGGACGTCACCGGGATGCCCTGGTTCGACCCCGGGCTCTACACCTCGGATGGCCCGGGGATCCGGTTTTACGCGGGCGCGCCACTCAAGACCCGGGACGGCAGTTCGATCGGAACCTTGTGCGTGATGGACCATGTGCCGCGCGCCCTTTCGGAGGCGCAGCGCGATGCCCTGAACAAGCTGGCAAAGGCGGTCGCGACCCAGCTCAGCTTGCGACGGCAGTTGCGGATCGCCACCCAGACCGACCGGCTGACCGGACTGCCGAACTGGTTCCATTTCGAGGCGCAGTTCGATGCCTCGCGCCCGGCCCGGGGCATCGTGACCTTCGTCCGGCTCAAGACGGTGAGCCAGATCAATTCCGCGCACGGATTCCGCGTCGCCGACGCGCTGATCAAGCAGACCGCCGACCGCCTGCGGTCCTTCACCGATGGCGGCGCCGTCATCGGCCGGATCAAGCGCGGACTGTTCATCATGTTCTTTCCGGAAGTGGATGCGCAGGAGTTCGCACGCGTCACGGCGTCCCGGTTGACGGCGGTATTGCAGGCGCCGTACAACGTCAACAACCTGATGCTGGTATGTCCGGTCAACCTGGGTGTCGCCGCTTTCCCGCGCGATGGCAATTTGCTGGACCAGGTCGTCAACTCGGCCGATGCCGCCCTGCAGATGGCGATCGAGCGGGACGAGACTGTCGGTTTTTTCGACAAGGCGGTGGACAATGTTTCGAGCATGCATTACCGGCTGGAGCCGCAGCTGCGCGAAGCGCTGCGCCAGGGGCAATTCGTCAACTACTACCAGCCCAAGATCGACCTGCGGACCGGCGCGATCGCCGGCGTCGAAGCCCTGATCCGCTGGATGCATCCGGAGCGCGGCCTGGTTCCGCCGATGGAATTCGTGCCTGCGCTCGAGTCCACCGGCCTCATCGGCGAGGTCGGCCAGTACATCATCCAGCGGGCGCTGGCGGACTGGTGCGCGTGGCGCGATGCCGGGTTGCCGACGCCGCGCATCGCGGTGAACGTGGCGGCAGCGCAGTTGCGCAGCGACGATTTTGCGAAGGACCTTCGCGACGTCCTGCGGGCCAGGGGGTGCGATGCCGCCGCGCTCGGGATCGAAGTCACCGAGAGCGTCCTGATCAGCAACATGGAACGCGCGATCGAAGTGCTGACCGCGGTGCGCAAGCTCGGCATCCCTGTGGCCATCGACGACTTCGGCACCGGTTACTCGTCCCTTGCCTACATCGTGACGCTGCCCATCGACGAGCTGAAGATCGACCGTGCTTTCGTCAAGAAGATCACCGCTGACCCGGCCTACAAAGGCATCGTCAACACCTGCATTTCGCTGGCGCACAGCCTGAACTTCAAGGTGGTCGCGGAAGGCGTGGAGATCGAGGGACAGGTGGCGGTGCTCAAGCAGCTGGGGTGTGACCAGGCGCAGGGCTTCCTGTACAGCCCGCCGGTGCCGGCCGACCAATTGGCGCTGATGCTGCGCCTGCCCAGGCCTTCCTGGGATGCTGCGCCCGGGCCAGTTAAGCCGGGCCTTCCCGCAGGTTAAAAAGCCGCCTTCGCGAGCTCGAACAGGACCGCGGGGCCGAGGTCTTTCTTCAGTTGCTCCCGGCCGATCTTCGCCACCTCGAATCCCTGGAATCCGGAGTTATGGAAGGAGGGCGCGAGCTCGGTGATTTCCACCACCGGGCAAGTGCCGTCCTGCCCCATCACCTCGCCCTTGAAGACGGTGAAGTCGGGGCCCATCATGTTGGTGGCCACCACCAGCGTGTTCGGTTTTTCCTTGGCTGCCACCAGCCGCGCTTGCGCGATCGACTCCGCCCCCTTGGCTTCGATGCCCGCGTGCCTGAGCGAGGTGAGCGCGCTCTCGCGCAGCTTCGAGTCGCCTGAGATGACCAGCACCCATGCGTTCAGCAGGGAGGTTGCACCGGGAGAATCTTCCTCGAACAGCTCGACGCTGGACACGCCCTGTGCGCTGAGAAAGGTCTTGGGAAACTCGATGGTGAGGATGGCGGCGCCCTCGGCGCCGGACCTCGTCACCGACAGGTTGGCCGAAGATGCCATCTGCCGCAGCAGCATCCAGTGCAGCCCGTCGTTCAGCCTGCGGCCGCGTTCCTTGGTGCCCCAGGTTCCGGTGTGCTGGCCGGGCGCAGGGGATGGCGTGCGAGGCGGTGTCACGACGCGGACCAGGAGCCGCGCCGGCGCCGGCCAGACCGGCGTGTCGAGCGTCAACGTCACATGCTTGCTGAAGCTCAGGCCCCAATCGATCACGTTGTTCACCAGGCTGACAGCCACCGGCGGATCGAGCAGCACGTCCACTGGATTGAGCACCCCCAGCACCTCGACGTTGCCTGCCGCGAATTCCTCACGCCGGCTTTCCAGCAAGTCGCGGATCAACTCGGCCAATTCGACCCGGTCGCGCGCCTGGCGGATGCGGCCGCTCGCCAGCCGCGTGATCTGCTGCGCCCGCAGGCTGGTGTCGCGCATCCGGTACAGGGCGTCGCTCAGCGCCTTCGCCTCGGCCCGCCGCATGCGGCCCGCGCCCACCATGAAGTCCAGCGCCCGCAGGATCAGGTTGCTGCTTTCGACCGCCTGTTCGGAGAGCGTGGCGACGACGGTCGGCCAATGCTGCGCCATCGACCACGGAGCAGCCGCTTCGCCGCCCTGGTTGACGGCGGGGGCGGCCCCGTCGGACCAGCGCCGCTGCAGGTCGGCCTTTGGTGCCTCAACCGGGGACGGTGCCTTGCCGGGTTTTGTCGTGCTCATGTCTGGACCTCGTGCGGATGCGGGTGAAAACGTGGCTGCGGGTGATCACGTCTCGGTGTTTTGCGCGACCCGGAAACACTGGCGGGCGCAATAGTCCACCAGAAAGTCGATTTCGGTGGATTTGTCGAAGACCGCGTCCACACCGAGCTGGGCGCAGCGTTTACGCACGCTGGCGTTGACATAGTTGCTGAACACGACGATCTTCTGGTTGCTGCGTGCGCGGGTGATGCGCTGTACCAGCCGGATGCCGCTGCCGCGCTGCAGGAACAGGTCCACGATCACCATGTCCCAGTCCTGCTTGTTCTGGTCCAGCCATTCGATGCTCTCGTCTTCGGTCGCGCTGTTGCCGACCACGCGCATGCACGTCAGTTCTTCCAGCGCTCCGATCAGGTTTTCGCGGATGGTCCCGTTGTCTTCGACAACGTAGGCTTTGAGCTCTTGCACGGGGACCCCTGTTGCGCTTGATGCCGACACACCGGCCGTAAGTTTTAGTATCAAGGCGTTAATCACTCTACTGTTCGAACGCAGGGCGAGGTTCGGACGGGCCCCCGTTCCTCTGTAGGACGGTGCCTACTAATGCCCATTGCCGGGCGGCTGCCCTTAACATCGTCTCTCCGCTGCCGAACTGCACCACTCTCATCCCAATGGAATCAACCCAGCTGCAGCAAGCCGATACCTTCCTGAAACTGGTTGAGCGCACCGCCTTCGTGGGCGTCTGGATGATCGATCTGGTGCGGCAGAAACTGGTGTGGTCCGAACAGCTTGCAGTGCTGCATGGCGCAGCCCCTGGTTTCGTGCCTTCCCTGGATCAGGCATTCAGCTTCTACGCTCCCGAGTGTCGCGACCAGGCCAAGGCTTTGTTCGATGCCTGCGCGACGCAGGGGATCGCGTTCGACCAGGAGATGCAGATCGTCACCCAGCAGGGGCGGCGCGCCTGGGTCCGGACCCTGGCGCATCCGGTCCGCGACGATGGTGGAAAGATCGTGCGCGTCGAAGGCGCCCTGCAGGAGATCGCGCCCCACGGTTACTCGAAGGGCACGCTGCTGCGGCACACGATGAGCATGGGCGGGGCGATGGGCAGCGGCGAGGCTTTCGCGACGGTCGATCGCGACGGCCAGTTCACTTACGTCAACGAGAATGCCGAACGGCTGCTTGGTCGCAGCGCCGGCGAACTGCTCGGCAAGATGCTCTGGAGCTCGTTCCAGAAAACCGCGCGGTTCCGGCTGGAGGAAGGTTTCCACACCGCCGTGACCCGCAACGAGAGCATCGAGTTCGAGGAGCTCGACGCCCGCGTCAGCACCTGGCTGGAGCTGCGGGGCTATCCGTTCGGCGGCGGGCTCGCCATCCACCTGCGCGATGTCACCGAACGCCACAAGTCGGAGGAGCAGCTGCGGCTCCTGGAAAGCAGCATCGCCAGGCTGAACGACATCGTCATCATCACCGAGGCCGGGCCTTTCAGCGCACCAGGGCCCCGCATCGTCTTCGTCAACGAAGCGTTCGAGCGCCGCACCGGGTACACGCGCGAAGAAGTGCTCGGCCGGACGCCGCGGCTGCTGCAGGGCCCCGACACGCAGCGGGGCGAACTCGATCACATCCGCGCCGCCCTGGAGCAATGGGAGCCGGTGCGGGTCGACCTGATCAACTACAAGAAAAACGGCGATCCGTTCTGGGTCGACCTCGACGTGTCGCCGGTCTGGGACAGTTCGCGCAAGCTGACGCACTGGGTGGCGGTAGGCCGCGACATCAGCGAGCGCAAGAGCGCCGAGGAAAAAATCCAGTACCTGGCTTTCTACGATCCGCTCACCAAGCTGCCGAACCGGCAGTTGCTGCTGGACCGGCTGCACGTGGCGCTGTCGGACCAAGAGCGGCCGCGCGAAGGGGCGCTGATGTTCATCGACCTGGACAACTTCAAGGTCTTGAACGACACCCTGGGCCACCAGAAGGGCGACATGCTGCTGCAGCAGGTTGCCGAGCGGCTGCGCTCCTGCGTGGCCAAGGGCGACACCGTGGCGCGGCTGGGCGGCGACGAGTTCGTGATCCTGATCGAGAATTCCAACGCCAAACCGCTGGAGCCGGCGGCCGCGGCGCGCATCGTCAGCGACCGCATTCTCAGCACGCTGGGCGAGCCCTATGTGCTGCCGGGCTACCTGCACCACAGCACCTGCAGCATCGGCGTCACGCTGTTCGGCAAGGCGCCGTGCAGCGTGAGCGAGCTGCTCAAGCAGGCCGACCTGGCGATGTACCAGGCCAAGAACGCCGGCCGCAATGCGGTCTGTTTCTTCGACCCCGAGATGCAGGCGCTGGTCACGGCCAATGCGGCGATGGCGGCCGACCTGCGCCAGGCGTGGCGCGAGAACCAGTTCCTGATCGACTACCAGCCGCAGGTGGGCGCGGACGGCCGCATGACCGGCGTCGAGGCGCTGCTGCGCTGGGACCATCCGGAGCGCGGCCGCGTCGGGCCCGACCACTTCATTCCGACCGCCGAGGAAACTTCGCTGATCATCCCGATCGGCCGCTGGGTGCTCGAGTCCGCCTGCGCGCAGCTGGCGCAATGGGCCAGACGGCCGGAGCGCAGGCACCTGAGCATCGCGGTCAACGTCAGCGTGCGGCAGTTCCGCCATCCGGATTTCGTCGACGAGGTGATGCAGGCGATCGCCCACGCCGGCGTCGAGCCGCAGAAGCTCAAGCTCGAATTGACCGAGAGCCTGCTGGCCGACGGCATCGAGGTGACAGTGGCCAAGATGGGAAGCTTGAAGGAGATGGGCGTGACGCTCTCGCTGGACGACTTCGGCATGGGCTATTCGTCGCTGTCCTATTTGAAGCGGCTGCCGCTGGACCAGCTGAAGATCGACCGGGAGTTCGTCAAGGAGGTGTTGACGGATGCCAACGACGCAGCCATCGCCCGGACCATCATCGGGCTGGCGCAGAGCCTGGGGCTGGGCGTGATCGCCGAAGGCGTGGAAACCGAGGAACAGCGCGCATACCTGGCGGCGCAGGGCTGTGCTTCATACCAGGGCTACCTGTTCTGCAAGCCGCTGCCGATCGCCGAGCTGGAAAGCTTCATGGCGTCGCTCGAATAGGACGCGCCGTCTGCCGCAGCGCCGTCAGCCACAAGCGCCGTCAAGATC
>JAYUHN010000304.1:0-1588 GCA_043766965.1 Ramlibacter sp.
ACATACCAGACGCGCAGGTCGAGCTTGCCGTGCAGGCTGCGGGGCGGCGTCAGCGAGGTGCTGAAGTCCAGCCGATGCTGCGCTGCGAGGGCGGCGAGCGCCGCCTTGTCGGTGATCGACAGAACTATCTCGCTTTCGAACCTCGGATCGCTCGGTAAGCGCATCTCGGGGCCCGCGAAGCGTTCCTGCTGCGCCCGCATCTGCGCGCTCATGTCGGCCACGGCCGCCAGCAGGTCGGCGGCCCCGAACTGCGACGGCGACGGCCCGTCTGCCCACTGCGCCCGGGCCTGGAAACTCGCGAAGCCGCGCTCCGCGCGCGCCATGCCGCCCGACCAGTACGCCAGAGCACGGTCGGCCATGTAGACCAGCTCGGTGGCCTGGGCGCGAAGGTCCTGGTAGATCGTCGCGACGTGCGACACGCAGCCAGTGCGGGTCGGGTCGGCGTGGTCGTAGAGCTTGCCTGCGATGGTGGCCTGGCGTTCGGCCAGGGCGGTCTTCTGTGCACTCAGCTGCACCGCTTGGCCGAGCAGAGCGTTGTATTCGAGCAGAGTCTCGCCGCGCCGGCGGATCGTGTCCTTGAGGTTCCACGTCACGGCGGCCAGTGCGTCGCCGTGATCCGGGAAGGCAGCGACGAAGTTCTTCATCTCCTGCTCGAACGCGTCCACGTTGGCCAGCAGGAGCGGCGTCCGGTCGTCCTTGTAGGTCATCCCGCCGTCGGGGCCGGTCTGCACGAGAGCCTGGAACTTCTCCGCCAGGGCGCCGGCAAGGCTCCCGCCGGCTTCGATCTGAAGGTGTTCGAGCCGCCGGATCACGTCGTCGCGGTTCACGCCGTCGGCCAGCCCGGATGCGGAATCGGCGAGCTCCAGCCCTTGCACCGTCACCATCGCCAGGTTGGTGGGCTCGAAGGCGACCATCTCGAGCGACTTGAACAGGTTCGCCACGCTGCAGCCCTGCCGGTAAGTGGCGATGTCGAGCCGGTACACCGACAGCACGTTCTGCAGCCCCACCCGCACGGCGCCGACGTCGGCCGTGAGCGTGTCGATCTCGTCGACGCCGGCGCGCAGCCGCTGCGTCAGCCGGTCGATGCGCGCCGACAGGCTCTGCTGCGCGAGATCCATGTCCTGCAACGCATCCGACAGGTGCGCGTCGATCTTCGCGATGCCGTCGGTTTCCTTCATCAGCGTCGTGAAGCGGCCTTCGAGGTCTTTCAACGGGCCAACCAGCGCCTGCATGTCTTTCGCGTACTCGTCGATCGAGCGGCGCGGCACCCAGTCTGGGGCGCGGCCGAAGAGGTTGCGGCCGTCCGCGCAGCGGCGCCGCAGCACCCGCGCCTGCACCAGCAGCACCTGCTTGCGTTGCGACTCCGGGTCGTCGCCCGCGGGCTGGGGCTCGAGGATGCCGATCATCCAGTTGAGCATCCGGTAGGCCGGCGTCCGGGTCGGGTCGTCATGCGGGCCGAGCAGCCCGGCCATCAGGAACAGGTTCTCCGCGCGCGCGAGCAGCTTGACCAGGAAGGTCGAGTCGAACTCGGCGCCCAGCATGGCCGGCGTCACGTCGCCGTGCTCGGATTCGCCGTAGGCGCCGCGCC
>JAYUHN010000305.1:0-1582 GCA_043766965.1 Ramlibacter sp.
GCGACCACCGCGCGCCCCCGATACTGGGCCTGGGTGCGATGCACGATGATCGACAGCGCGTCGACCTTTTCGCCGTTCAGCAGGATGTCCACCTTGACGACGTCGGCGGGCCGGTATTCGCGGAATTCGTAGTCCATGGAAGCGTAGCCCCGGCTGACCGACTTCAGCTTGTCGAAGAAGTCCAGCACAATTTCGCCCAGCGGCATCTCGTAGGTCAGCATGACCTGCCGGCCGTGGTAAGCCATGTTCATCTGGACGCCGCGCTTCTGGTTGGCAAGGGTCATCACGGCGCCGACGTATTCCTGCGGCATGTAGAGATGGACGGTGACGATCGGCTCGCGGATTTCCTCTAGCTGGCCCTGGTCGGGCATCTTGGACGGGTTTTCCACCATCCTCACCTCGCCATCGCCTTTGACCACCTGGTAGACGACGCTAGGCGCGGTGGTGATCAGGTCCTGGTCGAACTCCCGTTCCAGCCGCTCCTGGACAATCTCCATGTGCAGCAGCCCCAGGAAACCGCAGCGGAAGCCGAACCCGAGGGCCTGCGAAACTTCCGGCTCATAGTGCAGTGAAGCGTCGTTGAGCTTGAGTTTCTCGAGTGCGTCGCGCAGCGAGTCGTACTGGTTGGCTTCGGTCGGATAAAGGCCTGCGAACACTTGCGGCTGGATCCGCTTGAAGCCGGGCAGCGGCTCCGTGGCGGTGAAGGCTGCTCCGCCGGTGCCCGGCCGCACCAGAGTGATGGTGTCACCCACCTTGGCCGCCTGCAGCTCCTTGATGCCCGCGATGATGTAGCCGACCTCGCCCGCTTCCAGCGAGGGACGCGACTCGTTGCCCGGCGTGAACACGCCCAGCGCATCCGCGTCGTAGGTCAGGTCGTTCGCCATCAGCTTGATCCGTTCGCCCTTGGCCAGTCGCCCGTCGACCACGCGCACCAGCATCACGACGCCCACGTAACTGTCGAACCAGCTGTCCACGATCATCGCCCGCAGTGGTCCATCGGGATTGCCCCGGGGCGCCGGGATGCGGGCAACGACCGCTTCGAGAATTTCGTCGATCCCCATTCCGGTCTTGGCGGAACATGGGATGGCATTGGTCGCATCGATGCCGATCACGTCCTCGATTTCGGATCTGGCGTTTTCGGGATCGGCCTGCGGCAGATCCATCTTGTTGAGCACCGGCACCACTTCAACGCCGAGGTCGAGGGCCGTGTAGCAGTTGGCGACCGTCTGCGCTTCCACACCTTGGCTGGCATCGACCACGAGCAACGCACCCTCGCATGCGGACAGCGAACGCGAGACTTCGTACGAGAAGTCGACGTGACCCGGCGTGTCGATCAGATTGAGGTTGTAGGTCTGTCCATCCTGCGCCTTGTATGTGAGCGACGCGGTCTGCGCCTTGATGGTTATCCCACGCTCTTTTTCGAGATCCATGGAGTCCAGCACCTGCTCTTCCATCTCCCTGTCCGACAATCCTCCGCAGCGTTGAATCAAGCGGTCCGCGAGCGTCGATTTACCGTGGTCGATGTGCGCGATGATCGAAAAATTTCTGATGTGATTCATCAACGGGAACGCTTAAGTGATTG
>JAYUHN010000306.1:0-4405 GCA_043766965.1 Ramlibacter sp.
TAGACGCGGATCACGGCCTCCAGGTAATTCATCAGCTGGTTCCAGGGCAGGAATTCGCGCACCACGGTGCCGATGACAGGAGTGCGGCCCATGCCGCCCCCGACCAGCACCTTGAAGCCCAGCTCGCCCTTCGCGTCGTGCAGCAACTGCAGCCCGACGTCGTACCAGCCGATGGCTGCACGGTCGGCGCGCGCGCCGTTCACCGCGATCTTGAACTTGCGCGGCAGAAACGCGAATTCCGGATGCAGCGTGCTCCACTGGCGCAGGATCTCGCAGAACGGCCGCGGATCGGCGATCTCGTCTTCCGCGATGCCCGCCAGCGCGTCGCTGGTGATGTTGCGGATCACGTTGCCGCTGGTCTGGATGCCATGCATGTTCACGCTGGCAAGCAGCTCCATCACATCGGCGCTCTTGTCCAGCGGAATCCAGTTGTACTGCACATTGGTGCGCGTGGTGAAGTGTCCGTAGCCGTGCTTCAGGCGCGAGCCGATCAGGCGGCCATCGTGCAGCGGAATGGGACCCAGTTCGTCCTGCTTGGCCTGCGCCGCATCCAGCAACGCCGCCTGGGGGTTGTCATATTCACGGGCAATGCGCGCCAGCACGCGCAGCTGCGCCGTGGACAGCTCGCCGTACGGCACCGCCACCCGCAGCATCGGGGCGTAGCGCTGGATGTACCAGCCGTTCTGCAGCCGCAGCGGCCGGAAGTCTTCATCGGCCAGCTTGCCGGCGAGATGGCGTTCCAGCTGGTCGCGGTACTGTGCGGCGCGGGTGTGCACGAACTGCTTGTCGAATTCTGTGTATTGGTACATCTGGTGGAAATGCGGGCGTGGCCGCGACTTTAAAACGTAGCCATATGGATACAAACGATTTTTTCGTTCAGGCGTTATCTGGATAAGCTTATTTGCCAGCGCCCGCGCGTGCTGCCAGAGGGTTTTTCTGCCGCTGCGGATAAAGGGCCCGGGCCAGGCTAGGGACCAGCGGCAGGGGTTCGCCGTGCAGCCGGGCGGCTATCAGCTCGCCGCACAACGCCGCGAATGTCAGGCCGCGCGAACCCATGGCCGTGCTCAGCCAGAGTCCGTCAGGTTGCTGTGCGTCCAGCGGACCTGCCAGCGGACGCCGGTCGGTCGAGGCGCAGCGGATGCCGGTCCAGGCCTGCACCGATGCGCCGGCAAAGGCCGGCGCCAGTTGCGCGGCAACCGAGGGCAGCAGGCGCTGCAAGCGCGCCAGGTTGGCCTGCTGGTCGGCTTCCCGCGCAGCGAGGTCCGTGTCGATGCGATCGAAGCCCGCGCCGCACAGCCACACCGGTCCGGCCGCCGTCGGCACCACTGGAATGAAACTTCCGTCGCCGTTGACCGGGAACGGCGGCAACCTCAGCGGCCCGGCGTGCGGTGACCAGCTCACCTGGCCCCGCACGGCTTGCAGCGCGAGCCCGGCAAGCAGTTGCTGGCTCTCCATCGCTGCCGCCACGACCACCAGCTCGCCCCGCGCCAGCACCGCGCCCGATGCATCCACCGCCTGCCATCCGTCTGTGTCCTTGAAGAGCGATGCGACTTTTGCTTCGGTTTGCAGGCTGACGCCCGGCGTCGCAAGCCATGCATCCACCAGAGCCGCGGGCCGGATCCACGCCGCTTTCTCGTGCCAGTCGGCTTCGGCGCCTGGGGGAAGGGCGGCGCGCTGCTTCTGTTCGTCGTCGGCGGGTCGGCTCCAAATGGTGGCAGCGTCGCCGGCGCCCCGGCTCCGTTGCGCAGCTGGTTCAAGATGCAGTTCCAGCACGCCACTCGGCTCCCAGTCGCGGCCGGGCTGCAGCAATGCATGCGCTTGCTGCAGCGTCGCGCGGACGCCGTCGCGTGACAGGCGCGACAGCAGGTTGTCGTCCGGAGAACCGTGCGGCACCAGCACGCCCGCAGGCAGTCCGGACGCCCCCGACGCTGGCGCGGGCCCCGCGTCCAGCACCCGCACTTTCCAGCCGCGCCGCGCGAGGCTCGCGGCTGCCGCGGCCCCGGCCAGGCCAGCGCCGACCACGATGCAATCGCCGGTCGCGGGCGCTTGCAACGGGCGTGCTCCGCGTGGTTCCCACGTGGGTGCGAACTTTCCGCAGATGAGCGAGGCGCGGGATTCCGGCAGCGAAAAACCATGGCGCTGCAGTGCCGGGGCAAGTGCACCAGTCGCATCGACAGCCGCGATTCCGGTGCCCCGGCGGCAGCGGCGTGCCAGCGACTTCAGGTTCACCGTTTCCTCATTCAGGAGCACCGAATCCGCATGGAAGTCGAGCTGCCGCAGCATCCTGTCGCTGTCGCCGACGCACAGGGTGAGCAGCACGTGGCCCCGCTCGAACACCAGCCGGTGCACGCCAGGCAGCAGCCCGTACCACTGTTGCGCGAGCGATCGCGCCAACGACTCTAGTTCCGGTGCCTCGGCGGCAGCAAGGAGCAGCTGACCGTCGGTCACGGGCCGCTCCTGGATCGCCACGAAGTGCATCATGCGCGGGCGCTGGGGGTCCTGCCTCCACGCATGCCACGCGGCCAGGAAGTTGAGTCCGACGCCGAAGGAGGTTTCGAGGATGCGCCACTGCGGCTGTCCGGCCCAGGCCGCCGGAAGCGTACAGGCCGACAGCAAGGGATGGCTGGCTGGCGCCGGGCCGCCATCTCCACCCATGCGTCAGGCCGGCGGCGGAACGTAGCCCTGCGCGACATCGGCGCCGGTGCCGAAGAAGTGGTTCTCCATCTGCCGCGCGAGGTACTGACGGGCGCGCTGGTCGGCGAGGTTCAGGCGGTTTTCATTAACCAGCATGGTCTGTTGCTTGAGCCAGGCGGCCCAGGCTTCCTTGCTCACGTTTTCCCAGATGCGCTTGCCCAGCTCACCGGGATAGGGCGGAAAGGCTAGCCCTTCGGCTTCCTTGCCGAGTTTGATGCACTGAACGGTACGGGCCATCGGGGCTCCTGATTAAGCATATGAGAATAAGTTACTGACAAGTCGGTCGTTCCACTTTGTCGCGGCGGCTTCCAGAATGTCGCCCATCGGTCAACACAACCCTCGGGGAGCACCATGCGCCTTCGCCGCGACTTTATCAAGATTCCCCTGGCCGCCGCCGTGGCGGCGGCCTTGTCCCTGCCGGGTCGGTCCGCGTTCGCCCAGCAGGTGACTTTGCTCAACGTGTCGTACGACCCGACGCGCGAGCTGTTCGTCGAATTCAACCAGGCGTTCGCGAAATACTGGAAGGCCAAAACCGGGCAGGACGTCGTCATCAGGCAATCCCATGGCGGTTCGGGCAAGCAGGCGCGATCGATCATTGACGGACTCGATGCCGATGTGGCGACGCTGGCGCTGGCAGGCGACACCGACGCGCTCGCAAAGCACGGCGGCTGGGTGGCGCCCGATTGGCAAAAGAAGCTGCCGCGCAATGCGTCGCCGTACAACTCGACCGTCGTGCTGGTGGTGCGCAAAGGCAACCCGAAGGGTATCAAGGATTGGGACGACCTGGTCCGGCCCGGCGTCAGCGTCATCACTCCGAACCCGAAGACGTCCGGCGGCGCGCGCTGGAACTACCTTGCCGCCTGGGAATTCGCCATGCGCAAATACGGCGGCCCGAATCGGGACGCCAGCAAGGCCAAGGCATTCGTCGCCAAGCTGTACGGCAACGTGCCGGTGCTTGACACCGGCGCGCGCGGATCGACCATCAGCTTCGCGCAGCGCGGCCAGGGCGACGTGCTGATCGCCTGGGAGAACGAAGCCTGGCTGCTCGGCAAGGAGTTCGGCTCGAAGTTCGACGTGATCGCACCCTCGATCAGCATCCTGGCCGAACCCGCCGTGGCTGTCGTCGACCGGAATGTGGACCGCAAGGGGACCCGCGCGGTCGCGGAGGAATACCTCAAGTACCTTTATTCCGAAGAAGGCCAGGACATCGTCGCCAGGAATTTTTACCGGCCCGCGGTGTCGCAGCGGGCGCAGGCCAAATACGCCAATCAGTTTGCCAGGTTGAACCTGTTCACCATCGACCAGACATTTGGTGGCTGGGCCAAGGCCGACAAGGAGCACTTCGCCGACGGCGGCAGCTTCGACCAGATCTACAGCCCAAAGTAAGCGCCGCGCGCAACGTCGCGCCCATAATCGTCAACCATCCTTCATTCCTTCCGGAGTCGTATGAGCTCAATCAAGATCGCCGTTGTCGTCGGCAGCCTTCGCAACGATTCCTTCAATCGCAAACTGGCCGGCGCCCTGGCTGCGTTGGCGCCGCAGGACTTCAGCTTCGAGCACGTGAGGCTCGACGACCTGCCGCTGTACAACCAGGACGACGACGGCCGTCCGTCGGACGCCGTCAAACGGCTCAAGACCCACATCAGCGGTTCGCAGGGCCTGTTGTTCGTGACGCCCGAGTACAACCGCTCGATTCCCGGTGTGCTGAAGA
>JAYUHN010000307.1:0-1582 GCA_043766965.1 Ramlibacter sp.
AAGATCGGGGGCCACCAACCGTACCCTCTTCCCGCTTCCGTCCAGGATCAGCAGGAACCCGGTTTCGCCGTCGCGCTCGATCCGCAGCAGCGCCGGTCCGGCGCCGCGCAGCAGCGCATCGATGTCCGGCGCGAGCGCCTCGACGGCTTCGGCTTCGAGCCCGAGTCGGGCTGCGGCCCACTCGAGCCAGCGACCCTGCTCGGTGGCGCCAGCGGCAGCGAACCCCGGCGGAGGCAGCGGCGCCCCCGCCCGGCGCACCGGCAGGCGGGATCGCCGAGCCAGCACTTCCGCTGCTTCGCCCAGCCGCTGGGGCGGCCAGCACACCCCGCACGGGTCGTCATCGTGCAGCAGGTTCATGCCAACCGCCCTCCACCTTGCAGCGTGCCGTCTACGACTTGCACGCGGCGCCACCGCGGGCCTTGCCAAAGCTGTTCGTCCACTGCCTGGTCAGCCCGCAGCATCGCGCTGTAACGTGAATTTGTGCCCACCAGTTGCGACGGCGGCGCATCCTCGACAATGCGTCCGTCTTCGACCACGAGCACCCGGTCAAACGCGAGCGTCTCCGACACATCGTGCGTGACACAAAAGAGGGTGGCGTCCTTCCAGTGCGTCCGGGCCGCGGCAAGCAACTCGTGCCGCTGGCCGCGGTCCAGTCCGCGGAAGGGCTCATCGAGCAGTGCGAGCCGCACGCCGGTCTGCAGGAGTGCGCGCGCCAGCCGCACGCGCTGCCCTTCGCCCCCAGCCAGCAGCGCGCCCCCTTCGCCCAGCCAGGTCTGCAGGCCTTGCGGCAACTTCTCGAGCACCGCGCCCAGCCTTGCCATATCGAGCACTGGCCCTATCCCGGCGCCTACGGCGTAGTCCGAGGCATAGAGCAGGTTATCCAGCAGCGGCCGGTTCCATAACTGGATGGCCGGGTCGACCCAGGCCGTTGCGGCGCGCAGGCCGGCCAGCCCGGCGCTGTCCGCGGGCTCGCCGTCCACTCGAAGTGTTCCCTGCGCCAGGGTGTGCCATCCGAGCAGCAGGCCGAGGATCGTCGACTTGCCGGCCCCGGAGGCGCCGACCACGGCGACATGCTCGCCCGGCCGGATCGACAACTGCAGGTCCCGCAGGACCAGGTGTCCGGCCAGCACGACCTCGCCCCCCTCGATCTGCAGCCCCACCGGCCCCGCTGGTGTCTGCGCCGACGCCTGTTCTTCCGCTTCCTCCCGCACGCCGGCAGCCACCGGCGCGGACATCGGCTCCAGCAGCCGCAGCAACACGTTGCGCTGCGCGGGGTATTGCTGCGCAAGCGCGGCGAGGGTCTGCCCGAGCGCCGGCAGCTTCACGATCCAGTACACCAGCAGCAGGTCGGCCCCGCTCACCGCCGCGCCGCGGGCGAAATGCGCAACGACCAAACAGATCGCCAGCGAGACGCAGACCAGGCCCTGCACGCCACCCGTGGCCAGTGACAGACGGAACTGGGCCCGGCAAGCCCGCACCCATTCCACCAGCAGGCCCTCGTGCCGCCGCCGCACCGCGCTCTCGGCTCCATGCGAGCGAATGGGCACGAGCCCCATCAGGGCGTCGAAGTAGGACGCGTGCA
>JAYUHN010000308.1:0-4404 GCA_043766965.1 Ramlibacter sp.
GCCATCTGGAAAGGCCCGTACCAGAGCGGGTATTCGAGCAGGCTGTGCAACACGATCACGGCGACCACTGCCCAGGCCATCTTGCGCGTCGCATCTACCTCGCCCCATGGCCTTTGCAGTGCCACCCACAGCACGAAGGCACCGGACGCAAGAATGGCCACGGGCACCCCGAGTTCCACCGCCAGGTGCAGAGGCAGGTTGTGCGCGTTGTCGAGGATGTCGCAGAACCGTTCTGCCGGGTAAAGCGTCGCGAAATGCGCGTAATCGAGTTCGCCCCACCCCCAGCCGAGCCACGGTTTCTGCACGATCAGGTGCAGCACATTGCTCCAGAGCACGGAGCGGCTGCCACAACCGTCACCTGCCGCGAGCCGGCTGAACGCATTCGGCGCGGTCATTCCGGTCAGGCGCTCCAGTGACAGCGGCAGCAATACCGCGGCTAACCCATAACCCAGCACAAGCGCGACGCAGACAGCGCCGATGCGGCGGTCCAGCGGGCGACTCCACCACAACGTGACTGCGACGACAAGACCGATCTGCAGCACGCCGGTGCGCGACGCCGAGGCCGCATTGGCCGACGCGAGAAGCACGACAGCGGGGATGGCCCACCGCAGCCGGGTCCCTTGCTGGACTTGCCACAATAGTGCCGCAACGCCAATCAACGTGAGGGTGGAAAACTGGTTGCGCTGCCGAAGATTGGCGAACGCCTCGCCGGCGGCAGCGGGATTGACCAACGGTCCGAGCTCCGCCGACAAGCCGTAATACTGGGCGAGCGCCAGCACGCTACTTACCGCGGCGGCGACCTGCCAGGCGCACCCGATCGCCTCGGCAACCCGGTGTCCGCCGGTGCGTGCGGCGGAGACAGAAGCGCTCAGGCCGACGACGATCAAGCCCGCGATGGCCAGCAGCACCGGAGGTGCGCCTCGACCGACGACCGTAAGCGATGCGACAAGGACCGCAGCGCCACACCATTGCATGCGCGTCATCCCGGTGCCCTGGAGCAACCACACCAACAGGCAGGCCGTCGCCGCAACCAGCCAGGGTTCGATGGCGGCGGAAGCTCCGCCGGCAGCAGGATTCAGCCACGGCAAGACCATCAACACGACCAACAGCACCCTCACTCCGAGCCGAATGGGCGGCGCGACAGCCGCCGGCGCCTTCAGTACGCCGCTCGGCACAAGCCCCAGAGTTGATGCTTCAGGGGCCATCCGCCAACGCCGGCTCCAGTTCGAGCGGCGACCTGCGCCACAACTCCCATGCCTGCTGCAAGACATCCGAAAACTGGCGGCGAAACCGTTCCTCGCTGAACGTCTCGGCCCACTCGCGACAAACGTCAGGATGGAAAACGTTGCCGGCATCTTCGAACATTTGAACCGCATCCGCGATGGCCTTGGCGCTCTGGTGCGGGAACAGGACACCGGTGGGCTGGAGATGGTCGCGCAGGTTGCGCACCGTTTCAGCCGCGCCTCCGACCCCGTACGCAATCACCGGGGTGCCGCATGCAAGAGCCTCGACCGGCGCTATGCCGAAGTCCTCATGGGCCGCGAAAACGAATGCCTTCGCCCGTCCCAGATAGTCCTGCACCACGGCGTCGGTTTGCCATCCCATGAGCTGCACATTGGCTGGGCAACGGCGGCGAATGGCGTCAAGCTCCGGACCGGCGCCAATGACAACCAGCTTGCGCAACGGCATGGACCGGAACGCCTCGACGATCAGGTCGATGCGCTTGTAAGACACCAGCCGTGAGACGGTGACGTAGAAATCCTCCTTCGCCAGCTGCAGCTGAAACGAGGAAGTACGAACGGGCGGGTACAGCACCCGCGACCGGCGCCGATAGGCGCGCCAGATCCGCTGCTGCACATGGCGGGAGTTGGCGAGAAACAGGTCGACGTTGTTGGCTGTCTGCCTGTCCCAGATCCGGAGCCGATGAAACACCCAGCGCGCAAGCATTCCTTTCAGGCCCCTATCGAGTCCGTAATCCACGAGGTACTGGTGGTGCAGGTCCCAGGCATAGCGCATCGGGGAGTGCACATAACTGAGATGAAGCTGCTGCGCAGTCGTCAGGACGCCCTTGGCAAAGGCGTGGGAACTCGACACGATCAGGTCCGCGTGTCGCAGATCCAGCGATTCAACAGCCAGCGGCGTCAGCAGGAGGTAATTGGCAAAATGTCGTTCGGCAAACGGGGCTTGTTGCAGGAACGTCGTCCGGATCTCCGCGACATTCAGCCGCGCGCGATTGGCAGGGGAAAGAAAATCGATGGTGGCCCACAAGCGCGCGCCAGGAGCGCACTCGAGCATGAGGCGGACCACGTCCTCGGAGCCCCCCCACTCGGTGAGCCACTCATGCATGATGGAGACCGTCGGTGAAGGGTTGCCTTCGGTGAACTTTTGTGCTCCCTTTGGCGCTTGCACTGATTCCATCCCCTGAAAAGCGCCTGCCCCTTTCTCTGGGCCGGTTTGTGAAGTCATCGCCGCACACGCCCTGGAGAGGCCTTATCAGTCAGCCAGAGTCGCGGGCTGAGCATGATCTCCAAGACAATCCGCGCCCTGGTCCACTCACGATGCAGCAGCCGGTCCAGCAATACGAGCCACAAGCTGGACCAGACCAAAGGCAGCCAGATCGGCCAGAATCTTCGCGTCACCCGCAAGCGATTGACGACACCATATTTTTCCGACAACAAGGATTTGTTTCGTACGCCGCCATGGGATCCTGTGCTCGCGCCTTCTTTGTGCTGCACAAGACTTTTCAGGGCAACTCCCGGTGTAAAGCCATGACGTCGGCCGCGTTCGGCAAAGTCGATTTCCTCGTAATACAGAAAATACGCTTCATCCATCATGCCGACAGTGGCCAGGAACGCACCGGTGATGAACAACGAAGCACCTACCGGATAGTCAAGCGCGAGAAAATCGTCCGAGCGCGTTGTGGCCGCAGGCAACTCGGTCAGGTGGGATCCCGAAGCGATCAAACGACAATAGCTCCCGCCGATCGCCTGCACCGTCTCCGCCTGCTCCCAGTCCAGAAGCACTGACCCGCAAAGACCGATTTGCGGCATCGAACAGGTTGTTTCGACCAGCGCCGCCAAGGCATTAGGATGAACCTTGATGTCATTGTTGAGAACCCAGAAATGCTGCGCGCCCAGTGCCGGGCCTCCCCACATGATGCACCGGTTCGCAGCACCGGCGTATCCATAATTTTCGGGAAGACCGAGCAGATACACCTCTTTCACAGCTTCGCCGAATGGTCCCCGAAAGCCGACCAACCGGGTCGCATCGCCGACCGTTTCGCGGGAATGAACGAGGGCTCCCTGTTCGCACAACCATCGTGACAAGCACGCAAAGGAATCGTCCGTGGAAGCGTTGTCGCACACAACGACGTTGAGGGAGGGACCGGTCAGCGCAAACATGCTGCGCAAGCACACGACGGTGTCACGCCAGCCATTCCAGTTGACGACAGCCGCTAAAACCGCCCGGTCGGCTGTGGAAATCACAGGGGCCGCCGATCGCTGGTCTGCTCGCGCGCGGCCGGCGCGTGCGTGATGTCTTCCAGCCGCATCCTCTGAAAGAATTTCAGCTTTGGAAGCTCGCCATACAGCTCATACCTGTCGTCGTAGATGTCCTGGTCGGTCCACGCCCATCGCGCGCCATGCGGACACTTCCTGCCAGGATGCGTCGGGCCAAAAATGGCGGTCAATCGCGGGTTGACGGCCCCGGCCATGTGCATCAGTCCGGTGTCGGTGCTGAAGACGGACTGCGCGTGTTTGAGGACGGCGGATACCTCCCGCAAGCTGGTTCGCCCACATAGGTTCACTGTGCCCGGGAGGCTGAACTTTTCGTAATATTCTGATTCGTCGGCAGCACCCAGAAAAACCACGGTACCGTTAACCAGGCATGCGTTGACCAATTCGGAGAAAAGCGGCTCCGGCATTCGGCGCACAGTGGATTGCTCATTGGCGTTGGCACCACCTCCATTGATCAAGACGGTATACGGCGGTTGCACGAAAGACGCGATCGTCGGTGACTGTTCCAAAGCCACGTCGGCGAGATCGACAGGAAGACCGAACGCCGTCCCTAGTGCAAGGTAATAGGCAACCTCATGCTGCACCGGGCCGTAGCGAACCTTTCGCGTCAAAAAAAAGCCGTCGAGACGCCGGCGGGCAAAGCCGATGCGTATCGGTACATTTGCCAGACGCGCCAAGAGGGGAAAAATCCAGTGCTTGTCCAGGACAAACACTGCGTCATAACCCCGAAGCAACGGAACAATCGAACCGGCTTTGAGAAGTTTCCGCCGATAGAGGATGCTCTCGTCAAAGGGAATGACGCGGTTGACGTCCGGGTTGCCCGCGAGAATTCCTGCGCACGACTGGCCGACGATGTAGTCGATCCGGGCGTCGGGCAGCGCCTTCCTGG
>JAYUHN010000309.1:0-1580 GCA_043766965.1 Ramlibacter sp.
GGCGATGCCCTCCGCGATCGTGCTGCTGCCTTGCGGCAGCTCGGTGTGCTTGACGGCGTTGAACATGTTGGGAAAGCGCACCATCTGGACGCCGATCACATCGATCCCCGGCTTCATCGCCTTCGCCGCCACGGCGATCCCGGCGATCAGGCCGCCGCCGCCGACCGCGACCAGCAAGGTGTCCAGCTGCGGCACTGTCTTCAGCATCTCGAGCCCGACCGTTCCCTGACCGGCAACCACCGCTTCGTCGTCATAGGGATGGATGAAGGTGAGCTGCTGCTCGTCGGCCAGGGCCATGGCATGCGAGCGCGCCTGGTCCAGCGTGTCGCCGTGCAGCACGATCTCGGCGCCGAAGCTGCGGGTGCCCTCCACCTTGACGCCCGGCGTGAAGCGGGGCATCACGATCACCGCGCGCAGGCCCAGGCGCTGGGCATGGTAGGCGACTCCCTGCGCGTGGTTGCCGGCGCTCATCGCGATCACCCCGCGGGCGCCCTCGGCAGCGGACAGCTGGACCAGCTTGTTACAGGCACCGCGTTCCTTGAACGAGGCGGTGAACTGCAGGTTCTCGAACTTGAGGAAGACCTGGGCCCCGGTGATCTTCGACAGCGTCCGGGACTCCACGCACGGCGTCTCCAGCACCTGGCCGAGCAGTCTTTGCCGCGCCTGGACGATGTCGGCGAGTTGGAGCATCGCGGCATTGTGCGCGGAAAGCCCCTCGGCAACCCTTTCCCCACGGGCCGCGTCTTCCATGTAGCATCAAGGCGCGTTATGTTGAGCACACGCCCTCCGGGGCCGGAGGGTTCAATGGTCAAGCGGTCGGTTGATGTGCAGGTACTTCCTTCGCCGGGGCTGAAAGACGCGCCGGTGCTGGACCTGATGTGCTCGCACTTCGTGCTGACGCTGGCCGCCAAGCAGGGCGGAAAATTCAATGTGCGGCGCGATCTCAATGGCCTGCTGTCGCTGGCCGGCCGGCACCTGGTGTGGCCGGCGCCGGCGTTGAACCGGCTGCGTGAATTTCTCGGCCGCCGCTGCAAGGACAACGAGTTCTGGCGCGGCCACGAACAACTGGGGACCCGCGAATTTCTCGACCGGCACGGCGTCTGGCGCGGTCCGTACGAAGAAGGCACGCTGTTCTTCTACCTCGACGAATATGCCAAGGACCAGCCCAAGGATCTGCTGTCGGTGCTGGCTGTCACCGGCGAGTGGCTGACGCATGCGTTGAAGAAGCATTCGACCCTGGTCGAAAAGAACATCGACGCGCTCAGCGGGCTGCTGCAATTGAACAAGGCGGAGCGTGCGCTGCTGTTGTATGGAACGCTGGCTCGCTACCAGCGTGATCTGCGCAGCATCCTGGTGGAATTCAAGGTGAACAACGCGCCGGAAGCCTATGCCGCCATCGCCGAAATCGCTGGCGTCAATGCCACTGAAGTCGGCGAGGCGCTTCGTGCCGGTTCGCGGCTGGAGCGTATCGGCCTGGTCGAAAACCTGATTTCCGAGCACAACATCACCGACCTGGCCGACCTGATGAAGGTCAGCGAGAAACTGCCGCCCGTGCTGATGCGGGAATACCGCGACCAGAA
>JAYUHN010000310.1:0-4394 GCA_043766965.1 Ramlibacter sp.
CGACCTTGAGCATGTCGTCATTGCGGCCACAGTAGGTGTAGTAGCCGTCGGCATCGCATTGGTACTTGTCGCCGGAGCGGGTCCAGGGACCGAGAAAGGTGTTTTTGGTCTTTTCGCGATTGTTCCAGTACATCAGTGCCGAGGTCGGGCCGCTGACCTGCATTTCGCCGATCTCGCCTGTGGCCACCGGCTGGCCGCTTTCGTCCAGCAGACGAATCGCATAGCCCGGTACCGGGCGGCCGGTGCTGCCGTAGCGCACGTCGCCTAAGCGGTTGGAAATGAAGATGTGCAGCATCTCGGTCGAGCCGATGCCGTCCAGGATGTCGCAGCCGAATTCGGCGCTCCACTTGCGGCCGATTTGCGCCGGCAAGGCTTCACCGGCGCTGGTGCAGAGCCGCAGGTTCAATTCGCGCCTGTCCGGCCGGGCGGGGTCGTTGAGCAGCACTGCATACAGGGTTGGCACGCCGTAGAAGATGGTCGGCTGGAATGTCTTCAGCACGCCGAACACGTCGCTCGTCGTCGGGCGGGACGGCAGCAGCACGGTGGTCGCTCCGACGCTCAGTGGAAAGGTGAGGGCGTTGCCAAGTCCGTAAGCGAAGAACAGCTTGGCGGCGGAATACACCACGTCGCTTTCGCGGATGCCCAGCACGCCGCGGCCATACAGTTCCGCGGTCTGCACCAGATGGCTGTGCAGGTGGACCGTGCCCTTGGGCGTGCCGGTGCTGCCGCTCGAATAGAGCCAGAAGCAGGCGTCGTCGCTGCACGTGGCGGCGACCGTCGGCGTCGCTGCGGCTTCCCTCACCAGTTCCGCGACCGTGGTGCGGGCGGCGTCGCCTTGCGCGCCGGCGACGATCACGGTTTCCAGCGAATCGATGTCGCCGAGGATGTCCTTGAAGGCGGGCCACAGCGGAGCCGACACGACCAGCCCTTGTGCGCGCGAATCGCGCAGCATGAAATCGAAGTCCTTCGATGTGAGAAGCGTGTTGGCGGCCACGGGCACCACGCCGGCGAGGATGCAGCCGAGGAAGACCACCGGCCATTCGAGCGTGTCGAGCACGGCCAGCAGGATGCGGCTTTCCGGTGCGAAGCCATGGCCCCGCAAGGCATTGGCGAAGCGATGCGACTGCTCGGCGAGCTCGCCGAAAGTGAGCTTTGCACCGCTGGACGCATCGATGTACGCGACCTTCGAAGCTCTCGTCGCGTTGCGTTCCAGCAGGTCGTGCGCCGCGTTGTAGTCGCGCGGAATGCTCACCACGGGAGGCGAGGCGCGGTGGTCGGCGCGGCTCAGGTTCATGCCTGGGCGGTCTGGAGCGCCTGCGCCAGCCATTCGCGGCACCAGGCCGTGCCTTCGGTTTCCGGCATCGTGCCGGCGCTGGCATCGTGACACCAGACTTCTCCGATCCGCCGGGCGCCCAGGCCCTGCAGGCGCTCGTCGAATTTCTTGCCGCCGAAGCAGAAAGTCTGCAGGTAAGTGCGGTCGCCCAGCGCGATCACGCCATAGCGGACGTGGCCCAGGTTTCCTGGCTGCGCGTCGAGCGACTGGTAAAGCATCCGGGCGTTGTCCGGCACGTCGCCCGACCCATAGGTCGAACTGCAGATGAGATAAAGTGCATCTTCGTCGAACACGCCGATGCCGAGCCCGTCCATCAGAAGCACCTCGATGTCAGGGCAAAGGTCGGCGCAGTCCATCTGGATTGCCTGCGCCACATAGTCGGCCGTGCTGGTCATGGTGCCGACAAGAATCTTCAGCTTCATCCAACGTTCTCCACAAATCATCTGCAATAAACTGCTTGACATCGCTACGACAGGAAGTATACTGCAATGCCGCCTCAGGGCGAGCATTTGGCGGATATGAGATGCACCCCACGCAAGACGTCACGGATCACGACACCAGAGCGACGCTGAGCGAGCTCGGTGGCCGGGTGCGTGCCTGGCGCGCGGGCAGGGGCATGACCCGCAAGCAACTCGCAGCGGATTCCGGCTTGTCGGAGCGCTTTTTGGCGGATGTGGAAGGCGGCAAGGGCAACGTCTCCATCAATTCGCTCGAAGCCGCCGCCACCGCGCTGAACATCACCATCCTCGAACTGCTGCAGGATGCGCCGCGTCCCTCGCTGGCCCGCGCGCAGACGCTTCTGGGGCGCCTGGACGACACCCAGCTGGACCATGCCTACTCGCTGTTGGCGGAGACCTTCGGCTTGGGCGAGGCCAAAGGGCGTGAAAGGCGGATTGCGCTGATCGGGCTTCGTGGCGCCGGCAAATCGACCCTGGGCGCGCAGCTTGCAGCCCATCGCGGCGTCCCGTTCATCGAGCTCGATCGCGAGATCGAACGCGAGGCGGGCACCAGCATGAACGAGATCCTGCTGTTGCACGGGCAGGCCGGTTACCGCCGCTACGAACGGCGCGCGTTGTTCCGGATCGCCGGAGACCATGCGGAGGGCGTCGTGATGACCACCGGCGGCAGCATCGTCAGCGAGCGCGAGACCTTCGACCTGCTGCAAAGCCGCTTCTACTGCGTCTGGCTCAAGGCCAGCCCGCAGGAGCACATGAGCCGCGTCGTCGCGCAGGGCGACATGCGGCCGTTCAATGGCACGCGCGGGGAACGCGGCGAGGTCGCACAGGCCGCGATGGTGGAAGCGATGGAAGATCTGCGCCGCATCCTCGCCAGCCGCGAAGCCCTGTATGCGCGCGCCGATGCCGTTGTCGATACCGCCGCCCGCACCGTCAAGCAATCGCTCAAAGACTTGGAACGCGCCGTTCCACTGGAAATGAAATGAATCCCGACCGCGAGCTGGTGAGCTTCGCCACCCACCCTTCGAAGTACCGGCACTGGGCCCTGTCGGTCGACGGCGATGTCGCGCGGCTCAAACTGGACATCGACGAGGAGGGCGGCATCAGACCGGGCTACAAGCTCAAGCTCAATAGCTACGACCTGGGCGTCGACATCGAACTGCATGACGCCATCAACCGCGTCCGCTTCGAGCATCCGGCCGTGAAGGTGGTGGTGTTCGAATCGGGCAAGGACAAGATCTGGTGCTCGGGCGCCAACATCTACATGCTCGGCCTTTCCACCCACGCGTGGAAGGTCAACTTCTGCAAGTTCACCAACGAGACCCGCAACGGGCTGGAGGACTCGTCGCGCCACGACGGCCTCAAGACCGTTGCGGCGGTGACCGGGGCCTGTGCCGGCGGCGGTTACGAACTGGCCCTGGCCTGCGACCGCATCGTGATGGTGGACGACCGGTCATCCACCGTCAGCTTGCCGGAAGTGCCGCTGCTCGGCGTGCTGCCGGGCACAGGCGGCCTGACGCGGATCACCGACAAGCGCAAGGTGCGGCGCGACCTGGCCGACATCTTCTGCACCACCAGCGAGGGCGTGCGCGCAGACCGCGCGAAAGACTGGAAGCTGATCGACGCGCTGGCCAAGCCGCAGCAATTTCCCCAGCTGGTCGCGCACGAGGTGGATGCGTTGCGCGCCAAGTCCATCCGCGGCGGGGGCAAGGGCATCGAGCTGACGCCGCTGCAGGTGACGATCGACGCGCAGGGCTATCACTACGGCACGGTCGATGCAAGGATCGACCGTGAAGCGCGTATCGCGACGATCACGGTGAAGGCGCCGGCGGCGAACGTGGAGTCGACGACCGACGCGATCGAAGCGGCGGGCGCCGGCTGGTGGCCGTTGACGCTGGCGCGAGAGCTGGACGACCTGATCCTGAACCTGCGCAGCAACGAGCTCGAATGCGGCACCTGGGTGATCCAGACCCGCGGCGATGCGAACAAGGTGATGCAGGCCGACGCGGTGCTCGAGAAGCACAAGAATTATTGGCTGGTGCGCGAGACCCTCGGTGCATTGCGCCGCACCCTGGCCCGGCTCGACGTGACCAGCCGCTCGCTGATCGCGCTGGTCGATGCGGGCTCGTGTTTCGTGGGCAGCTTCTACGAACTGGCGCTGGCCTGCGACCGCATCTACATGCTCGACCTGCCGGATTCGCCCGATGCCGCTCCGGCGCTGCAGTTGAATGCCGCGAACTTCGGGCGCTACCCGGCCGTCAACGGGCTCACGCGCCTGCAGACGCGCTTCAACGAGGATGCAACCACGATTACCCAGTTGCAGGGCGTGACGGAGAGTCCGTTGCGCGCCGACCAGGCGCTCGGCCTCGGCCTGGTCACGTTGACCCCCGACGACATCGACTGGGAAGACGAGATCCGGATCATGCTGGAGGAGCGCAGCTCGCTGTCGCCCGACGCCCTCACCGGCATGGAGGCGTCGTTGCGCTTCCCCGGCAGGGAGACGATGGAAACGCGCGTCTTCGGCCGCCTGTCCGCCTGGCAGAACTGGATCTTCATCCGTCCCAACGCGGTCGGTGCAGACGGCGCCCTGAAGCTGTTCGGCACCG
>JAYUHN010000311.1:0-4384 GCA_043766965.1 Ramlibacter sp.
TCGTCACCGCGCGCGATCTGAAGCGCGACAAGGTGTTCCGCGAGTCGACCATCCGCAGCCTGTTCGATGAAATCCTGCGCGGCCTGCGCATCGTGCACCAGCACAAGATGCTGCACCTGGACATCAAGCCGGCCAACATCTTCATCACCAATGACAACAAGGCCGTGCTGCTCGACTTTGGCGCCGCGCGCGAGGTGCTGAGCAAGGAGGGCAACTTCATCCGCCCGATGTACACACCGGGCTTTGCCGCGCCCGAGATGTACCGCCGGGATGGCACGCTCGGCCCATGGACCGATATCTACGCCATTGGCGCCTGCATCTATGCCTGCATGCAGGGCTATCCGCCCAACGAGGCACCGCAGCGGCTGGAGAAAGACCGGCTGGCGCTGGCCCTGTCGCGCCTGCGAGGCGTCTATTCGGACAACCTGATCGAAGTGGTCGAATGGTGCATGTCGCTCGATCCGCTGTCGCGGCCCCAGTCGGTGTTCGCGCTGCAAAAGGAACTGAGCCGCGAGGGCGAGCGCCGCTACACCAAGCTGTCGGTCGGCGAGAAAATGCGCCTGCAGTTCGACAACATGGTCTCCGACACCAAGAAGAACGTCCGCAAGGCCACCGGCTTTGGCGGGGTGAAAGCAAAATGAAGCGGAACCCGACATGAAGTTCTCTGTCTTCCAGATCAGCCGCAAGGGTGGCCGCGAAAAGAACGAAGACCGCATGGGCTACTGCTACACGCGGGAATCGGGCTTGTTCGTGCTGGCCGACGGGATGGGCGGCCACCCCGAGGGCGAGGTCGCCGCGCAGCTCGCGCTGCAGACCATCTCCGCGCTGTACCAGAAAGAGGCGCGGCCGGTGGTCGAGGACGTGACCGAGTTCCTCGCCACCGCGCTGACCGCTGCGCACCATCAGATCATCCGCTACGCGAGCGAAAAGGGCATGCTGGACACGCCGCGCACCACGCTGGTGGCGGCAGTGGTGCAGGCCGGATCGGCCACCTGGGTCCATTGCGGCGATTCGCGCCTGTACGTCGTGCGCGACGGCGAGCTGCTCACGCGCACGCGTGACCATTCATACCTCGAGCAGCAGGCGGCGGGCGTGATCCGGATGGACCGGATCAACCGCAACATCCTTTTCACCTGCCTTGGATCGCCCACCAAGCCGGTGTTCGACGTGACGGGGCCGATCGTCCTGCAGCAAGGCGACAAGGTCCTGTTGTGCTCCGACGGGCTGTGGGGCAGCCTGAACGATGTCGACATCGTTCGCCACCTGAGCACGCAGTCGGTCTCTGACGCGGTGCCTGACCTGGTCGAAACCGCCCTGCGCAACGGGGGCGACCATTCGGACAACGTGACGGTGATCGCGTTCGAATGGGAAACGCCCGACAGCTTCGAGTCGACCAGGGGCATTTCGACCGACAGCATCAGCGACGGCGTGTTCGCCTCCACCATCCAGGCCGGCGTGCTCGACACGATGGTCGAAGACCTCGACGACGCCGCCATCGAGCGTTCGATCGCCGAGATCAACGAGGCCATCCGGCGCTCGGCAGCCAGAAAAACCTAGCTGCGCCGGCGTGCTTTGACGAATGCCGCCGCCGCTGCGCGGCGTCGATGACGAATGACAAGTGGGACGCGCGCCCGTTGGTCGTTGAGGCGTCGCAGAGTCAATTGTCGTCCCCCAGTGCGACAATGTCCCCCTTTTTGTCATAGAAGCGAAGCGAAGTCATTCGTCATTCGTCATCCCATGAGTGAGTTCCACAGAAGCGCAGGCCGTGGCGCCGACCAGCTGCGGCCGGTGCGCATCACGCGCGGCTATACCATCCACGCCGAAGGCTCGGTGCTGATCGAGTTCGGCGACACCCGCGTGCTGTGCACGGCGTCGGTCGAGGACCGCGTGCCGCCGCACAAGCGAGGCAGCGGCGAAGGCTGGGTCACGGCCGAATACGGCATGCTGCCGCGCGCCACCCACACCCGCGGCGACCGCGAGGCGGCGCGCGGCAAGCAGAGCGGCCGCACCCAGGAAATCCAGCGCCTCATCGGCCGCTCGATGCGGGGCGTGTTCGACCTGAAGGCGCTTGGCGAGCGCACCATCCACCTGGACTGCGACGTGTTGCAGGCTGACGGCGGAACCCGCACGGCCGCCATCACCGGAGCGTTCGTCGCCGCGATGGACGCGGTGGCTAAGCTGATGGCGCAGGGCAAGCTGGCGACGACGCCGATCATCGGAGAGGTCGCGGCTGTGTCGGTTGGTATCGTGGAAGGCACGCCGTTGCTGGACCTCGAGTACGTCGAGGACGTGGCCTGCGACACCGACATGAACGTGGTCATGACCGGCTTGGGACACTTCGTCGAAGTCCAGGGCACCGCCGAAGGTGCTGCTTTCACCCGCAAGGAGATGGACGAGCTCCTGCGGCTGGCCGACCACGGGATCGCCGAACTGGTTCGGCTGCAGCGCGCCGCTCTGCGGTCCTGAGCACGGAACCTGGCGGCGCGCATGCGCCACAACCAATGACTTTGAAACTGGTCCTCGCTTCCAACAACGCCGGCAAGCTGGCCGAATTGCAGGCGATGCTGGCGCCGCTCGGGGTCGAACTGGTGCGCCAGTCGCAACTCGGTGTGCCTGAAGCGCAGGAGCCGCATCGCACCTTTGTCGAAAATGCCCTGGCCAAGGCGCGCAACGCGTCGCACCACACCGGCTTGCCGGCGCTGGCGGACGACGCCGGCCTGTGCGTCGATGCGTTCGGCGGTTTGCCGGGCGTCGACACGGCTTTTTACGCGACGCAATTCGGTTACGCGAAGGGCGACGACAACAACGTGCGCGCGCTGCTGGAACAGATGCAGGGCATCGCCGATCGCAAGGCGGCGCTGGTGAGCACGCTGGTCGCGGTGCGGTCGCCGCAGGACCCGGAGCCGCTGATCGCAGTGGGCCGCGTCGGCGGCGAGATCGCGCAGCAGCCATCGGGCGGCAATGGTTTCGGCTTCGACCCGGTGATGTTCATCGCCAGGTTCGGCCAGACCTTCGCGCAGCTGCCGGTGGACGTGAAGAACGCCCACAGCCACCGCGGCATGGCGGCGCGACAGATGCTGGCGCTGATCCAGGACCGGTGGCTGGCGTGATTCCGGTGCTCCCCGCCGCCGTCGTGTCGGCCCCGCCGAAGGATATCCAGCACTACATGCGACCAGGCACGCTGCAACTGCCGTCGCTGCCTCCGCTGTCGCTCTATGTCCATCTGCCGTGGTGCATCCGGAAGTGCCCGTATTGCGACTTCAATTCGCACCAGGCGCCCCAGGACGGTGTGCCGGAGCGCGCTTACCTGGACGCGCTGGTCGCCGATCTGGAGCAGGCGCTGCCGCTGGTCTGGGGCCGTGGCATCCACAGCGTCTTCATCGGCGGCGGCACGCCGAGCCTGTTTTCACCCGAAGGCATCGATCAGCTGCTGGGCGACATCCGGGCGCGGGTGAAGCTCGCCGCCGATTGCGAGATCACGCTGGAGGCCAATCCGGGAACATTCGAGAAGGACCGCTTCCGCGCGTTTCGCGGCGCCGGCGTCACGCGCCTGTCGGTGGGCGTGCAAAGCTTCAACGACCGGCAGCTGGAAGCGCTCGGGCGGGTGCACGACAGCCGGCAGGCGATCGCCGCCGTCGAAGAGGCGGCGCTGGCGTTCGAGACCTTCAATCTCGACATCATGTACGCGCTCCCCGGGCAGACGCTGCAGCAGATGGAGCAGGACATTGCGACCGCGTTGTCGATGACGCCGCCGCATCTTTCGATCTATCACTTGACGATCGAGCCGAACACCGTGTTCGCGAAATTTCCCCCGAAGGTTCCGGACGACGACGCGGCTTACGCGATGCTGGACCGGATCATCGAAATGACCGGGGGGGCCGGCATGGAGCGCTACGAGGTGTCCGCCTTCGCCAGGCCAGGGCACCGCTGCCGGCACAACGTCAATTACTGGCAGTTCGGCGACTACCTCGGAATCGGCGCCGGCGCGCACAGCAAGATCAGTTTTGCCCATCGGGTGGTGCGCCAGGTGCGGTACCGCGAGCCGCGGCTGTACCTGGAAAAGGCGCAAGCCGGCAATGCCGTTGCCCAGGACCAGGAGGTCAGCCGCGGCGAGTTGCCGTTCGAGTTTGTGCTCAATGCGCTGCGCCTGAAGGAGGGCTTCGCGCTGCGGGACTTTTCCGACCGCACCGGATTGCCGCCCGACGCCATCCGCAAGCCGCTGGATGAAGCCCAGGCAAGGGGTTTGATCGTGCGCGACTTGCACCGCGTCCAGCCCACGGAGCGCGGCTTCGACTTCCTGAGCGACCTGCAGGGTTTGTTTCTTTAGCCGGGTCGCGATGCACTGTTGCCGCTACTGCCGCTACTGCCGCTACTGCCGCTACTG
>JAYUHN010000312.1:0-1570 GCA_043766965.1 Ramlibacter sp.
GCCACCGCCGCCGCGCGAGCAGGTGACCGCCACCACCGACCTGCTGCGCGTGACCTTCGACACCGAGGGCGGCACCATCGTCAAGACCGAATTCCTGAAGCAGGCCGGCGACGACAAGACCGGTACTTTCGTGCTGCTCGAACAGAACAGCAGCCGCGTCTATGTGGCGCAGTCGGGGCTGATCGGGGGCGCTTTCCCGACCCACAAGACGCCCATGACCGTCACCGGCGACGGTGAGCTGAAGCCGGGCGCGGCCGCGGTCACGCTGCGCTTCGAATCGGCTGACGTCGGCGGCGTCAAGCTGGTGAAGACGTACACGCTCAAGCGGGGCGCCTACGACGTGGTGGTGAAGCATGAGGTGATCAACACTGGCACGGCGCCAGTCTCGCCCCAGCTCTATATGCAGCTGGTCCGCGACGGCAACAAGCTGGCCGGCGAATCGTCCTTCTATTCCACCTTCACCGGGCCGGCGGTCTACACCGAGGCCAAGAAGTACCACAAGGTCGAATTCAGCGACATCGAGAAGAACAAGGCTGACATCGACAAGGAATCGAGCAGCGGCTACGTCGCGATGATCCAGCACTATTTCGCCAGCGCCTGGATCCTGCCGGACGGCGTCAAGCGTGAGCTGTTCGTGCGTAAGGTCGACAGCAACCTGTACGCGGTCGGCATGATCGCTCCGCTGGACGCCATCGCGCCCGGCGCCTCCAAGTCGGTCGATGCCAGGTTCTTCGCCGGGCCGCAGCTCGAAAAGGCGATGGAAGAGATCGCGCCCGGGCTCGAACTGGTGAAGGATTACGGCTGGCTCACCATCCTTGCCAAGCCGCTGTACTGGCTGCTGGACCGCATCCACAGCGTCGTCGGCAACTGGGGCTGGTCGATCATGGGCCTGGTGCTCCTGATCAAGATCGCGTTCTACTGGCTGCAGGCCAAGGGCTACGAAAGCATGGCCAAGATGAAGGCCATCAACCCGAAGGTGATGGCCATGCGGGAGCGGCTGAAGGACAGTCCGCAGCAGATGCAGCAGGAGATGATGAAGATCTACCGCGACGAGAAGGTCAACCCGATGGGGGGCTGCCTGCCGATCATGGTCCAGATCCCGGTGTTCATCGCGCTGTACTGGGTACTGCTGTCCAGCGTCGAAATGCGCGGCGCGCCATGGGTCGGCTGGATCCATGACCTGTCGGCGCCCGATCCGTTCTTCATCCTGCCGGTGGTGATGACGATGACCACGATGCTGCAGACCGCGCTCAACCCGGCACCGCCGGACCCGATGCAGGCCAAGATGATGTGGATCATGCCGCTCGCCTTCAGCGTGATGTTCTTCTTTTTCCCGTCCGGCCTGGTGCTGTACTGGATCACCAACAACGTGCTGTCGATCGCGCAGCAGTGGCTGATCAACAAGCGGATGGGCGTCCCTCCGCAGTTCAACCTGCCGAAGTTCCGGTAACCACTGTCATCCCGGACCTGATCCACTGCTGTCCGGAATGCTGATTCACAACAATAGGGGCTGGACGGCGGCGAACTGGGCCTGCTGGGTGCGTCGTCGTCGCCAATTGGATTGCTCGGT
>JAYUHN010000313.1:0-4368 GCA_043766965.1 Ramlibacter sp.
GGCGAAGAGATGGAGAAGATGCTGAATTTCTGGACCAGCCTGGGCCTGACCCGCGTCACCGTCGTCCACTACGACGACGATGTCGGCAAGCAGAACCTCGAATTGGTCACGCAGTACCTGAAGAAGATCAACCTGGCGCCGCAGGCCCTGCCGCTCAAGCGCAACGCGCCGATCACCCAGGCCGATATCAAGACCTTGCTGGCGCAGAACCCGCAGTTCCTGCTCAACACCGCGCTCTCCGGCGCGGCCGCCCAGATCCAGAAAGAGCTGGTCGGCATGGGCCGCATCATCCCGACGTCGAGTCTGTCGTTCGTCGGCGCCGACCAGTTCATCACCGCCGCCGGCGCGTCGAGCGCAGGCGTGTCGATCGCGCAGGTGGTGCCGAGCCCGACGTCCACCATGCCGGCCGTGCGCGAGTGCGTGCTTGCGATGGAAGCCGCCGGTATCAAGACCCCGATGAATTCGACCCAGCTCGAAGCGTGTTTCGGGGCACGGGTTCTGGCCGAGGGCATCCGCCGCGCGAAGAAACCGGTGTCGCGCCAAAGCTTGCTGGATGCGCTGGCAAACCTGGGCAGTTACGACCTGGGCGGCTACAAGGTCACGTTCGCCAACGGCGCGCAGCACGGCAGCAAGTACGTTGACCTGGCCATGGTCACGCGCGAGGGCAAGCTCACGACGCGTTGAAGGACATGGATCCCGGCTCGTGGGCCGGGATGACATGGGTGCTGGGTCCCGGCTCCCCGGATCAGGTCCGGGGCAGGCTAAGGCCGGGATGAAAAGTAAGTTGTCATCCCGGGCTTGACCCGGGATCCATCCCCTCAACCCCTCACCGCAGACTGGTCAGGTAGTGCCCGATGTTGTCGATGTCAACTTCGCTCAAGGTCTGCGCGACGCTGGTCATGTTGCCCGCGTCGTTGGTCCTGGTGCGGGCCTTGAAATCCTTCAGCTGCTGCACGATGTAGTCGTATTGCTGGCCCGCTACCCGCGGAATCTCGTTCTGTCCCAGGAAACCACCGAGGTGGCACATGGTGCAAAGCGTTTCGTCGGACTTGGCCTTGCCCAGCTTGATCTTCGTTTCGTCGGCCTTGAAGGTCGTCGGCTTCAGCGGCTGCGCCGCGTAATAGTTGGCGATGTCGATCATGTCCTCGCGCGACAGCGGAGCAGCCATCGGCGACATGATCGGATTGTTGCGCCGGCCTTCCTTGAAGTCCTTCAGCTGCACGTACAGGTAGCGCCAAGTCTGGCCCGCCAGGCTGGGAAACATGCCCGTCGCCGAGTTGCCGTCGGCCCCGTGACAAGCGGCGCAGGCCTGCGACTTGGCGCGGCCGGCCTCGATGTCCTGCGCGCTCGCAGGTGCCACCGCGGCCAGGAGCAGGGCGGCGGCCAGCGCCGCCCGCAAGACGACGCGTTGGCCCGCCATCCTCACTCCGCCAGGGCGAACACCACCATGGTGTTGCCGCGCTTGAAGTCCAGCTGCGTGTTGCCGCCGCAGCCCATTGCGACGTATTGCTTGCCGGCCACGGTGTACGACACCGGCATCGCATTGGCACCGGCGCCGCAGTTGAATTCCCACAGCATCTTGCCCGTGCCCGCGTGCAGGGCGCGGAACATGCCGTTGCCTTCACCGTAGAACACCAGGTCGCCGGCGGTGGCCAGCGCGCCGCCGATCAGCGGCTGCTCGGTGTCGAATTTCCACGCCATCTTGCCGGTGTCGATATTCACCGCCGCCAGCCGGCCCCACTGCTTTTCGGCCTCGATGGCCTTGAACGCGCCACCCAGCCACAGCTTGCCGCCCGGATAAGCGGCGGTCTCGACGTGGTACGTCATCGGCTGGTGCAGGTTCAAGGCATAGGCCAGCCGATGCTTCGGGCTGAAGGCCATCGGCGACCATTCGACGCCGCCGTTGGCGCCAGGGAGCATGCGGGCGCCGGTCGCCGTCGGCAACACCCACATGTTTTCCTGCGGGATCATTGCCTCGGAGAAGCGGATCAGCTTGCCGTCGGCGCGGTTATGCACGTAGACGTGGCCGGTCTTGCCGCCGTGGATGACGCCGGGCACCATGCGGCCGCTCGCGTCCTTGACGTCGACCAGGATCGGCGGGCTGACCGCGTCCAGGTCCCACACGTCGTGGGCGATGTATTGCGAATGCCACTTGTAGGCGCCCGAATCCAGATCGACAGCGACCAGCGAATCGGTGTAGAGGTTGTCGCCCGGCCGCTCGGCGCCGTACAGGTCCGGCGACGGATTGCCGACCACGAAGAAGATGGTCCGTGTCTTCAGGTCGACCGCCGGATTCATCCACACCCCGCCGCCCAGCGTCTGGTAGAACGAGCTGTTGCGTGCCAGCGCCGCCTTCTCGGAAGCGATGTCACGCTTCATGTTGCGGCCGGTCAGGTCGTTCTCGGCCCACACCCCTTCATGGCCTTTTTCGGGAATGGTGAAGAAGGTCCACAGCAGCTTGCCGCTGGCCGAATCGAACGCCTTGACGAAGCCGCGGATGCCGTATTCGCCGCCGTTGGTGCCGATCAGCACCTTGCCGCCGACCACCGTGGGCGACATGGTTTCGCTATAGCCCTTTTCCGGGTCGGCGATCTCGGTTTCCCACAGCAACTTGCCGGTCTTGGCATCTAGCGACACCAGCTTGGCGTCGAGCGTGCCCATGAAGAGACGGCCGCCTTCGATGGCGACGCCGCGGTTGTTGGGACCGCAGCAGAAGGTGGTGATCGCTCCCATCTTGTGCTTGTAGTGCCAGAATTCGCGGCCGGTGACGGCGTCGAGGGCATAGACGTGGTTGAACGAGGTCGTCATGTACATCACGCCGTCGACCACGATCGGCGCCGTCTCCATCGACTCGCGCACTTCGGTCTGGAACATGAAGGCAGGCTTGAGCTTCTTCACGTTGCCGGCGTTGATCTGCGTGCCGGGGTAGTAGCGCTGCTGCTCGTAGCCGCCATTGGTGTGCAGCCAGTTGACGCCCTGGCCGTGCGCGTCGTTCAGGTTCGATTGCGTGACATTCGGCGCGTTGGCGATCTCGGTGGCCTGGCGGCTGGTCTGGTTCTGGATTTCCTGGGCGTGCGCGGCCCCGGCAATGGCGCAGGCGGCGAACAGCCCCACCAGTCGGGGGGAATGGGTGAAATACTGCATCTGGCTTCTCCTCGTGAGGGTTTACTGGTGGTCTCGGCGTTCGGTGCCTGAACAAGCGCTCCGTGCCGGTGCCGGCCGCCGCTAGTATTGGAGTTTTCGCGCGGCGAAGCAAGTCATGTCGGGGTAATCCTATGGTGCTTCGGCCGCGGCGAGGCGATATTCTCTTTTTGAGACGAGCAATGAAATTCATTTTCCGGACCATCGCGTCGTTGCTGCTTTGCAGCATGGCGGTTGCAGCGCACGCGCAGCAAGGCATCGACCAGATCAACATCAATGGCCAGCTGGTGCTGGCCGCGCGCGCCGGGGTCGTGCCACGTGTGGCCGGTTTGCTGGCGCAAGGCGCGAAGGTCGATTCGCGCGATCGCAATGGTGACTCGCCGCTGAACATGGCAGTCACCAAGGGCAGGGAAGAACTGGTCGACGTGCTGCTGAAAGCCGGAGCGGACGTGAACCTGGCGAACATCGCCGGGGTGACCCCGCTGATGGCCGCCAGCTTCTCGGGCAACCCCGCCATCGTGCACAAGCTGCTGGAGGCCGGGGCGCGCATTGCGCCGGAAGACCGGGTGCACAAGAATGCCGCCGTCTATGCGGCCGCCAGTGGCTGCACCGACTGCATGGCTGAACTGCTGAAAGCCGGCACCGACGTGAATGCGCGGCTGGCGAACGACCTCACGCTGCTGATGTGGGCGGCCGGTTACGGCCACGAAGGAACGGCGCGGCTGCTGCTGGAACACGGCGCTGACCGCAGCCTGAAAGACGCCCGTGGCAAGTCCGCTTCCGAAATCGCGCTGGAAGGCAATTACGCCTCCTTGCGCCGGCTGCTGGAACCGTAGGGATGGATCCCGGCTCGTGGGCCGGGACGACAGGACCGATGGATCCCGGCCTCGTTGGCCGGGATGACAGAGTCAGTGGATCCCGGCTCGTTGGCCGGGATGACAGACCAACTTTGTCATCCCGGGCTTGACCCGGGATCGATCCCCGGGATCCATCCCCGCGTGCGATCCCCGCGTGCCACCTCCAATCGATGGATGCGAGCCAGAGTCGTGCGTGACAGGCTTGCCCCATGCCGTACTTCGTCTACCTCCTTGCGAACAAGCAAAACGGCACTCTCTACGCCGGGGTGACAAGCAACCTGATTGGCCGCGTCCACCAGCACCGCAGCGATCTGGTGGAAGGCTTCAGCAAACGCTATGCGCTGCACCGCCTCGTCTGGTTCGAATCGGG
>JAYUHN010000314.1:0-1565 GCA_043766965.1 Ramlibacter sp.
CGTTCAGTCGGGCCCCGCGCGGTCGCAGGCGCAGTCGCGGGCACCACCGTGGCGGCCGGTGTTGCCGCCGGTGCAGCAGCCTCTTCAGCGGCGCGAACCGCAGGTCGGTTCATGCGCGAGGGCGGTGGCGGCACCGCAGACGGCAGAGGCGACCCCGGGGCACCCGCCCGTGCCGGGTTGGGCAAGGTGCCCGCCAGCGGAGCCTTTGCCGCGCCTGCGTTGGCCGCGTTGTCGGCCCCGCGACGTTCTTCACGCCGCAGGTTCACCGGCGCCGCCACCGGCGCAGCCGCCAGGGCGATCGCGGCGGCCACCGGCACGGCTTGCAACGCACGGCCCCTGTCGCCGCCATCACGCCCATCTTCACCATGCGCCTGCCGCCACTGCGCGGCCGCCGGTGCCACAGGCTGGCGCGTCGACAGCACGGTTTGCGGCACCACCGTGATCGCATGCGGAAACTTGCGGTTGCTGTAGTCGATGCCGCCAACAGCCGCCTGCGGGTTGTTGATGATGGTCGTGATGTTGCTGATGTTGGTCACGTGCGTGATGTTCACGTTTTGCACATAACCCGGGCTGACGCGATAGGTGGGCACATAGACCTCACGGGGTGCCAGCGGGAACCAGCCCACCGACGGCGCGCCCCCTGAACCGCCGATCGAGATCGAAACGCTGAGCTGTGGCCCGCCGACCCAGCCCACCAGTGCAGGCGCATACACCGGGCGCGCCACGTAGCTGCCCGGAGCCCAGCACCAGGCGCTCCGAAACCAGACCCAGCGCCCGTAGTGGAACGGTGCGAAACCCCAGGGTGCGTCATCGACCCAGGTCCAGCCCCAGGGCCGCACCCAGGCCCAGTGGCCGGCGGCGTACGGGGCCCAGCCCGGTGCAACGGCACGCGGAGTCCACAAGGCACCGTACTCGGGCGTTTGCTCCCAGCGCCCGTTGCGGTCCAGGTCTTCGATGCCGGTCATCTCGGGCGACACGTAGCGCTCCGACGCGCGGCGGTCATCGCTGCGGTCGCGCTCGCTGTTCCACGACGCGAAGGCATCGCGCGTCGGATCGGTGATGCTGTACTGCGCGGCATTGCGGTTGTCGAGCCAGAACTCGGCGCGCTGGCCGCTGGCGATCGTCAAGGCGCTGCCCGTGCCTTCGTAGTAGGCCTGACCGCTCCACACCGTGGCCTGGCTGGTGTCGTCGCTGCGGTCGAAGCGATAGCGGCCTGCGCGCTGGGTTCGAAAGCGCCCCTCGGCGGTGGTGAGTTCGAATTGCGCGGCGTTGTCGCGCTCACGCAATCTCACCGCGGTCGACCCGCTGTGCAGTTGCAGCGAAATGTGCTCGTCGTCGAGCCGGAGCACTTCGAGTTCGCTGCTCGAGGCCAGGCGCAGCGTGGTCGAGCCGATGCGCACTTCAGCGCGCGCCGATGCGTCGGTCGACAGCCGGTCGCCGGTGGTCAATGGCCGGTTGCGGTCGGCCGCGACCCACTCGCCCGCGTCCGGGCTGTACAGCCAGACCTGGCCGCTGATGTCGGACAAACGACCGACGCGACCGGGCGGGTCGATGGCACCGCGGTA
>JAYUHN010000315.1:0-1561 GCA_043766965.1 Ramlibacter sp.
ATCGAACGCGGCATGGTGCGCGCCGGCAGGCTGGCCCGGATCCGGGTCAGCGCGCGCGACGTGCCCGGTTCATTGGCGAAGATCACCGCGACGGTGGCCGACGCCGGCGGCAACATCGAAGAGGTGCACCACCAGCGCGCCTTCACCACCCTGGCGGCGCAAAACGTCGAGATTGAGCTGGTGCTGCAGACCCGCGGCCGAGACCATATCGCCGCAGTGCTGGACGCCTTGCGCCAGGCCGGGTTCTCGGCCGAAGAACAGAAATGACCGCTTGCGGGCCGGCGCGCCGCTGACCTCCCGCTAAAATCGCCTACCAATCGCCTTCGTCAGGAAAAAATGTCCGACCCCGCACCGCGCCAGAGCCCCCGCGAAATCAACCCGCCCGCCGATGCCGTCGACGCGATTGTTCCGATGATGCCGATCGTGCTGCCGGTGGTCGGCGGCGTGCTGATGTTCCTGCTCGCCTTCATCGCCGTCTACATGGCCTGAGCGGGGCCGGAGCGGGTGAGGTCGGTCCGGGCCGGCATGATGTGCACGGCCTCCGGCGCAATCGCCAGCTGCAGCCAGCCCCCGCGCACGGCGCCCATGGTCCGGAGCTGGACAGTCGGCAAGTTCAATGTGATGCGGTCGCGCACCAGTCCCTGTGGCCGCAAGGTGCACAGGCTGGTCTCGCCCAGTGACAGCAACTCCAGCATTTCGCAGCGCAGCCGGTTGGTCTCGCCGGACGGCAAACCGTCGGCGAAGACATTGATACCGTCGCCGGCGATGACCCAGGTCACGGCGGCACCATCGTCGATCCGGTTCTTGTCGACGACCGTCAGCTCCACCGGCGCCTCGTTGTCCGCCCCCCAGGCCAGGCGGCCCCATCCCGGCAGGTCCTTGCGAAAGCGCCCGCGAAAGTGGTTCTCGATCCCGACCAGTTCGGCCACCCGCGCATTGCGCGGGCTGGCAAACACATGCGCGGGCGTGCCCGTCTGCAGGCTGTGCCCGGCGTCGAGGATCACCACCCGGTCGGCCAGCCGCCGTGCCTCCGCCAGATCGTGCGTGACCAGCACCATCGGCGTCGACGACGCGGCGCGCAGCGAAGCCAGCTCACGGTACAAGGCCTGGCGCGCCGGCGCGTCGACGGCCGAAAACGGCTCGTCGAGGAGCAGCACCCGGGGCTGCCGAGCCAGCGCGCGGGCCAGCGCGACGCGCTGCTGCTGGCCTCCCGACAGCTCGAAGGGCCGCCGCTGCTCCAGTCCCTCGAGGCCCAGGCGTGCGATCAGCGCGGCGAAGTGCTCGCTCTCGGTGTCCGGCCGGGCGCTGCCGATCGCCACGTTCTGAAGCGCCGTCAGGTGCGGAAACAGGGCATAGTGCTGGAACACGAGGCCCACCTGGCGCGCTTGCGGCGGCAGATCGATGCCGCGGTCACTGTCGAACCAGCACTCGTCGCCCACGGCAATGCGGCCACGCAAGCTGCAGCTGCGCAGCAGGCCGGCAATGCAGCGCAGCAGGCTGGTCTTGCCGCTGCCGGAGGGGCCGACCAGCGCGACCAGTTCGCCGGCGGCGCAGTCGAGCG
>JAYUHN010000316.1:0-4347 GCA_043766965.1 Ramlibacter sp.
GTGCGTATAGAGTTAGCCTGGAATGCCCAGAAAGAAAACATCGATGCCGTTCCGCCCCAGCGCCTCTTCCCCGTCCAGGATCGCCGTCATCGGCGCGGGCATTGCCGGCCTCAGCTGCGCCCGGACCCTGGCCCAGGCCGGCGCGACAGTGACAGTCTTCGAGCAGGCAGCGCAGGTCGGCGGGCGCATGACCAGTTACGACACGACCTTCGGCACTTACGACCACGGCGCGCAGTACTTCACCATCCGCGATACCCGCTTCCAACGGGCGCTCGCAACGGCGCCCGCATCGTTCCGGCCGTGGAGCGCCAATGCGGTCCGCGTGCTCGATCCGCACGGCCGGGTCGCGGAAGCGGCGTTGCCGGCGCGGGAGCCGCATTTTGTCGGCGCGCCGCGCATGGATTCCTTGCCGCGCCAGTGGGCGCAGCCCCTGCTCGACGCGGGGGCGATCGAGCTGCACACCCACGTGACGCGGATCGAGCCGGACGCTTTGCATCCGCAGCGCTGGCAATTGCAGACCAGCGGGCCGGACGACTCGGTCCATGTGTTTTCGGGCTTCGACGCCGTGCTGCTGGCGATTCCCTGTGCGCCGGCCATGGCGTTGCTGCGGGCTTCGTCGCAGTCCGCCCTGGGCGCGGGGATGGAAGCGGTGGACGTCGCGCCCTGCTGGAGCCTGATGCTGGCTTTTCCCAACGCGATGCAGCCGGCGCTGGTCACCCTGGGGCCGCAGTGGAACGCCGCCCTCTCCACCCACCACCGCATCGCCTGGCTGGCGCGCGAATCGTCCAAGCCTGGCCGCAGCCTGGTGGAACGCTGGACGGTGCAGGCCAGTCCCGCCTGGTCGCAGGAACACCTGGAAGACGACGAGGCAACCGTGCTTGCGAAGTTGCACAAGGCTTTCGCCGAAGTGACCGGCATCCGTGCCGAGCCCTGGTACAGCAAGGTGTTCCGCTGGCGCAGCGCCAAGACCATGACTGCGCTGGGCCAGCCGATGCTGTGGGAACCGCGGATCGGGCTGGGCGCCTGCGGCGACTGGTGTCTCGGCCACCGGGTCGAGGATGCATTCGTTTCGGGGCTGGAACTGGCGCTCGCGGTCGTGGGTCGCTAGGAGCGCTGGGTGGCGCGCTATGTCGGGCGCTTCGCACCGTCGCCGACGGGACCGTTGCACGCCGGCTCGCTCGTCGCCGCGCTCGGCAGCTGGCTCGATGCTCGCGCCCACGGCGGGCGCTGGCTGGTCCGCATCGAGGACGTCGACGTGCCGCGCTGTGTCCCCGGTGCGGCGGAAGCGATCCTGCGGCAACTGGCCGCTGTGGGCCTGGTGCCGGACGAAGCGCCCGTGTGGCAGTCGCAGCGCGGTGTGCTGTACCAGCAGGCGCTGGACGCCCTGCTTGGGCAGGGCCGAACTTTCCCCTGCGCCTGTTCGCGCAAAGACATCGCAGATGCGCTCACCGCGCAAGGAATGGAGCGCCCGCGGCACGGCGAGCTGGTCTATCCCGGCAGCTGCCGGCACGGCCTGGATGGAAAACCGGTCCGGGCCTGGCGCTTCAAGGTGCCGGCCGGCTGCGTCCAGTGGACCGATCGCCGGCTGGGACCACAAGCACAGGACGTTGCAGCGGAGGTCGGTGACTTCGTCCTGAAGCGCGCCGACGGGCTGTGGGCGTACCAACTCGCGGTCGTGGTCGACGACGCCGCGCAAGGCATCACGGACGTGGTGCGCGGTGCAGACCTGCTGGACAACACCGCGAGGCAGTTGCTGCTGCAGCACGCTCTCGGCCTGCCGACGCCGCGGTACCTGCATACGCCCCTGCTGCTCGGCGCCAACGGCGAGAAGCTGTCCAAGCAGAACGGGGCCGCCGCGCCGCCGATGAACGATCTGCTCGCTGTGCTCGACGCCGCGGCATCGACGCTGGGACTGGCTGCAACGCGGCAGCACACCGTCGCCGACGCGCTGGCGGGCTGGGTGCCGGCCTGGCTCGACTTCTACAATCGTGTCGGTGACTGATCCCGATCCCCCCGAGAACCAAGGCGCAGGCCCGCAACCGCGTCCTGACGTCGCGCATCCCCGCACCATCCGCAGCTTTGTGCGCCGCACCGGCCGCACCACGACCGGCCAGGCCAGGGCGTTCGAACAGCTCGGGCCCCGATTCGTGTTGCCGTACTCCGGCGCCGTGCTCGACATCGCCGCGGCCTTCTGGCGGGACGCGCCAACGGTGCTCGAGATCGGCTTCGGAATGGGCGAGGCAACAGCGCACATCGCCGCGCTGATGCCGGAAATCAATTTTCTCTGCTGCGAAGTGCATGAACCCGGTGTCGGCGCGCTGCTCAAACGCATTGGCGAGCAGGACCTGCGCAACATTCGGATCGTGCAACACGACGCGGTCGAAATGCTGGCGTCGATGATCGCGGCCGGGAGCCTGGCCGGCGGCCACATCTTCTTTCCCGACCCCTGGCACAAACTGCGGCACAACAAGCGCCGGCTGATCCAGCCGCCGCTGGTGGCGCTGCTTGCATCCCGACTGGCCCCTGGTGGCTATCTGCATTGCGCCACCGACTGGCAGCCGTACGCCGAGCAGATCCTGGAGGTTCTTTCAGCCGAGACGCAACTCGAAAACAGCGCGGAGGCCTTTTCGCCCAAGCCGCATTACCGCCCGCTGACCAAGTTCGAGAACCGCGGCATCAAGCTGGGGCACGGGGTTTGGGATCTGGTGTTTCGGAAGCGCACGTCATCCCTCGCCGCACCTGTCATCCCACCCGCAACTGCTATTCCACCCGCAACTGTCATCCCGCCCGCAACTGTCATCCCGCCGAAACTGTCATCCCGGCCTTGAGCCGGGATCCAGCAGTCATGGATTCCGGGTCTGGCCCGGAATGACAACGTGCAAGATCAAGCGCGCTCGGCAACCCAGGCCTGAACCGATCGCAGCGCCGCTGCCAACCTGCTGGGGTCGGTGCCGCCCGCCATCGCCATGTCGGCCTTGCCACCGCCCTTGCCCCCGACCTGTTGCGCGACGAAGTTCACCAACTCGCCGGCCTTGACCTTGCTCATGCTGTCGGCCGTGACGCCGGCTGCGATCTGGACCTTGTCGCCGTCGACCGCGGCAAGCACGATCGCCGCCGTCTTGAGCTTGTCCTTGAGCTTGTCCATCGTGTCGCGCAGCGTCTTCGCATCGGCGCCCGGCAGCAGCGCCGCGAGCACCTTGATGCCCTTGACGTCGACCGCCTGCGACACCAGCTCGTCGCCCTGGGATGACGCGAGTTTTCCCTTGAGCTGCGCGACTTCCTTCTCCAGCCCGCGGACCTGCTCCAGCACCTGGCCGATCCGGCCCTGCAATTCGCCCGAAGGCGTCTTCAACATGCTGGCCGCGCTCTTCACCGTTGCCTCGAGCTGCTGCAGGTAAGCCAGCGCATTGGCGCCGGTGACGGCCTCGATCCGGCGGGTGCCGGCCGCGACGCCGCCTTCGCTCACCACCTTGAACAGCCCGATGTCGCCGGTGCGGCTGACGTGGGTGCCGCCGCACAACTCGCGGCTGCTGCCGATGTCGAGCACGCGCACTTCCTCGCCGTACTTCTCGCCGAACAGCATCACGGCGCCGGTCTTCTGCGCGTCGTCGATTCCCATCACGCGGGCCTGGGTCGATGCGTTGGCCAGGATTTCGGCGTTGACCCGCTGTTCGATCTCCACCAGCTGCGCGTCGCTGACCGGCTGGTTGTGGGTGAAGTCGAAGCGGGTCTTCTGCGCATCCACCAGCGAGCCCTTTTGTTGCACGTGCAGGCCCAGCACTTCGCGCAGCGCCTTGTGCATCAGGTGGGTGACGCTGTGGTTGCGCATCGTCGCGTGGCGGCGCGCGCCGTCGACCTGCGCCTGGACCGGATCGCCCACTTTCAAGCTGCCCTGGGTCTGGGTGCCGTGGTGACCGAACACGTCGGCCTTGATCTTCTGCGTGTCCTCGACGCCGAACTGCACGCCCTCGGCCGCGAGCACACCCGAGTCGCCGATCTGACCGCCGCTCTCGGCATAGAAGGGCGTGCGGTCGAAGATCGCGAACACCGTTTGCCCCGTCGTTGCCTCCGTCACTTCCGCTCCCTCAACGACCAAGGCCGTGAGCGTCCCGGTGGCCTCCAACGTCTCATAGCCTACGAACGCACTGGCCCCCAGCCGCTCTGCCACGGCGAACCACTGTGCGCCCGCGCTGGATTGACCCGAGCCGGTCCAGGCTTCGCGCGCCTGGTCTTTCTGGCGCTTCATGGCAATGTCGAAGGCGTCTAGGTCAACCGTCAAACCCTTGGTGCGCACGGCATCCTGGGTCAGGTCCAGAGGGAAGCCGTAGGTGTCATAGAGCTTGAACG
>JAYUHN010000317.1:0-1554 GCA_043766965.1 Ramlibacter sp.
AAGCCCGGCAGGTTCAGCATCACCACCTGGTGGGTTTTGGCCAGCAGGTTTGCAACCGGGTCGAAGCTTGACTGGTCGGCCAGGAGCGAATGGAACAGCACGATGGGCGTGCCACTGCCGCCGATGCGCGCGTTCAGCTGCTTGCCCGCCACGCTGACATTCACTTCGCGGAATTCGCCGGGCTGGCTGTCGCTGGAAGATTGCATGGTCCCCGTCCTGGTCGATATCGGCGTCGTGGATGCGCGTGTCAGTTCAGGCGCGGCTGGTTGGCCGTGTCCTTGTACCAGTCGAACGGCGCGTCGTCCAGCCGCACCATCACGCTCTTGGTTTCGAAATGCTGGTCGAATGATTCGGTGCCGCCTTCGCGGCCGATGCCCGAGTCCTTGACCCCGCCCCATGGCGATGCCGGGTCGAGCCGGTGGTGGTCGTTGATCCAGACAATGCCGCACTTCAGTTTTGCGGCGACGCGGTGCGCGCGGGTGACGTCGTTGGTCCGGATGGCGCCCGCCAGCCCGAACGGCGAGTCGTTGGCCAGGGCCAGGCCTTCCGCTTCGGTGCCAAACTTCGTGACCGAGACGAAGGGGCCGAACACCTCTTCCTGAAAGATCCGCATCCGCGGCGTCACGTCGGCGAACACGGTCGGCTCAACGAAGAAACCGTTCTTGAGCGCTGGGTCGGTCGGCACCCGGCCGCCCGCAACCAGCCGCGCCCCGTCCTCTTCCAGGCCGATCTGGATGTATTTCAGCACCCGCTGCTGCTGGCGCGCCGACACCACGGGGCCGAGTTGCACCGATGGATCGGACGGATCGCCGATGCGGATGGTCTTGGCCTTGGCAGCCAGCCGTTCGACGAACTCGTCATAGATCTTTTCCTGCACGATCTGGCGGCTGCCGCAGATGCAGGTCTGGCCGGCGCCGATGAAGCCGCCGAATGCCGCGTAGTTGACGGCTTGCTCCACGTCGAAGTCGTCGAACACCAGCACCGGTGTCTTGCCGCCCAGTTCCAGCGTCTGGTGCGCGAGGTTGCGGCCCGCCGCCGCACCCGTGATCCGGCCCGCTTCGGTGCCCCCGGTGAGCACCCATTTCGCCAGGCCCGGATGCTCGGCCAGCGCCTTGCCGGTGGTCGGTCCAAGGCCGGTGACCACATTGAAGCAGCCCGGCGGCAAGCCGGCCTCGACGAACAGCTGCGCCAGCCGCAGTGTCGTCAAAGGCGTGTACTCGGACGGCTTGACCACGGTGGTGCAACCGGACGCGAGCGTCGGCGCCAGGCTCTTGACCATGATCATCAGCGGATGGTTGAACGGCGTCGAGTTGCCGACCACGCCGATCGGCGTGCGGATCGTGTAATTGAGGTAGTTGCCGTCTACCGGAATGACAGAGTCGCGCCTGGCGATCGCGAGCCCGGCGTTGTAGCGAAAGAAATCCGGCAGCCGCGAAATCTGCGCCCGCGTTTCGTTCAGCGAGCGGCCGTTGTTGGCTGTCTCCAGCTGATACATCTCGTCCAGGTGCGCCTCGAACACGTCCGCCAGTTTGTTGATCAGCTTGGCCCGGGTCC
>JAYUHN010000318.1:0-4310 GCA_043766965.1 Ramlibacter sp.
CCAGTTGCTTTTTAGCCAGCAAGCCGATCGCCAGGACCACGATCAGCAAGCCCAGGACCCCGAACAGTGCACGCATGTCAGCCTCCCATTCCAAGCCTGTCCATCCACCGGCCCAGCTCGCGTTGATCTTCGCCCCCGGCGTCGTAGGCCGCTTTCAGCGCGCCGTGCGATTCCGGCCGGTGCTGATTCAGCTTCAGTTTGCACTGCAGCTCCAGTACCTCGAGCTCGAAACCGACGATGCCGGCCAGCAGCTTCTGCGCCAGCTGCGGATCCATCGCCCGCCACTGCTTCGCGTAAGCCGGCTCATGGTCGCCGATCAGCTTTTTCAGCAAGGCGTCCTTGGCGTCGGCGTCTTCGACCAGCATGGCCCGCACCGTGCAATGCACGGCAAGGTAATTCCAGCTGGGAACACGCGCCAGGTCGGGGTAAATCTGCGGCGAAAGGTACGCATGCGGTCCGAGGAAGGTGACCAGCGCCGTGGGACGCGCCTGCAGGTAACGCCAATGGGGGTTGGGTTTGGCGCAGTGGCCGGCCAACACCATTCCGGTCGATCCCGGGGCCGCCGGTCTGCGCTGTTCCAGGTGCAGCGGCAGGTGCGTGACGAATGCCAGGCCGTCGTCAGCGCTGGAGATCAGGCTTGCGAACGGATGCGCCCGCATCAGCTCGGACGCGAATGCGGGATTGGCCGGTTTGAACTGCGGGGGCAGGTACATGGCTCTTATTGTGCCCGGCAGCCCGGCCGTTCCTCACTCCCACTCGATCGTCGCCGGCGGCTTGCTGCTGACGTCGTAGGTCACGCGGTTGATTCCGCGCACTTCGTTGATGATGCGCCCCGAGACTTTCCGCAGCAGCGCGTAGGGCAGCTCCGCCCAGTCGGCCGTCATGAAATCGCTGGTCTGGACCGCCCGCAAGGCGACGACATAGTCATAGGTGCGGCCATCGCCCATCACGCCCACGCTCTTGACCGGCAGGAACACGGTGAAGGCCTGACTGGTCAGCTCGTACCAGCTCTTGCCCGTGTGCTCGTCGCGGAAGTTGCGCAATTCCTCGATGAAGATCGCGTCGGCCAGCCGCAGCAGGTCGGCATATTCCCTTTTCACCTCGCCCAGGATGCGCACGCCCAGGCCGGGTCCCGGGAACGGATGCCGATAGACCATCTCGGCGGGAAGCCCCAAGGCGACGCCAAGCTCGCGCACTTCGTCCTTGAACAGGTCGCGCAGCGGCTCCAGCAGCTTCAGACCAAGTTGCTCCGGCAAGCCGCCGACGTTGTGATGGCTCTTGATCGTCACGGCTTTCTTGTTCTTGGCGCCGCCGGATTCGATCACATCCGGGTAGATGGTTCCTTGCGCGAGCCACGTCGCGCCTTTAACGGCGCGACTTCCATTGCTGCCTTTGGCGCGGCCGTTGGCCACGCCCTTGTGTGCCCCGTCCAGGCCGGACTTCAAACGCGCCGCTTCCGCCTTGAAAACCTCCACGAACTCGCGCCCGATGATCTTGCGCTTGGCCTCCGGGTCGGTCACGCCGGCCAGTTGCGCCAGGAACACCTCGCCGGCGTCGACCCGGACCACCTTGGCGTGCAGCTTGCCGGCGAACATGTCCATCACCATGTCGCCCTCGTTCAGCCGCAGCAGGCCATGGTCCACGAAGACGCAGGTGAGCTGGTCGCCGATGGCGCGATGGATCAGCGCCGCCGCCACCGACGAGTCGACGCCGCCGGACAGGCCGAGGATCACCTCCTCGTCGCCGACCTGCCGCCGGATTGCATCCACCGCTTCCGCCACGTGGTCGCGCATCACCCAGTCCGGCCGGGCTCCGCAGATCTTCAACACGAAGCGTTCGAGGATGGCCCTGCCCTGCTGCGTGTGGGTCACCTCCGGATGGAATTGCAGCCCATAGAAGCCGCGCGACTCGTCAGCCATCCCGGCAATGGGACAACTCGGTGTCGAGCACATCAGCCTGAAGCCCGGCGGCAATTCGGTGACCTTGTCGCCATGGCTCATCCAGACATTCAGCATGCCGTGGCCTTCGTGCGTGGTGAAGTCAGCGATGTCCTCGAGCAAGCGCGTGTGACCATGCGCCCGCACCGCGGCGAACCCGAATTCACGCAAGTGATGGCCGCGCACGCTGCCACCAAGCTGCTGCGCCATCGTCTGCATCCCGTAGCAGATGCCCAGCACCGGCACGCCGAGGTCGAACACCAGCGGCGGCGCCTGGTCGGTGGTGTCTTCGTACACGCTGGCGTGGCTGCCCGAAAGAATCACGCCCTTGAGCAAACCGTCCTTCGCGTACTCCCGGATCCAGTCGCCGCCGACATCGCAGGACTGGACCTCGCAAAAGACGTGGGCCTCGCGCACCCGCCGGGCGATCAACTGGGTGACCTGGGAACCGAAGTCGAGAATCAGGATTTTCTGGTGTTGCATCGGTTAGAAGCAGAGATTGAGCGCCGCTGGGCGGCCCCAAGGCGCGAAGGCCCCTCAAGGGGCGGCGCAGTACACGAAGTGACAAGCGTGGGGGCCATTCACTCTGACCGGTAATTTGGCGCTTCTTTGGTGATCTGCACATCGTGCACGTGACTTTCGCGCATGCCTGCAGCCGTGATCTGCACAAACTCGGCCTTGTTGTGCAGTTCCCCGATCGTGGCACAGCCGCAATAGCCCATGCTGGCGCGCACGCCGCCGGCCATCTGGTAGACGATGGACACCAGCGAGCCCTTGTAAGGCACGCGACCCTCTATGCCTTCGGGCACCAGCTTGTCCGCGTTTGGATTGCCGGTCGTCGCCTCCTGGAAATAGCGGTCGGCGCTGCCTTGCTGCATGGCCCCGATCGAGCCCATGCCGCGGTAGCTTTTATAACTGCGGCCCTGGAACAGGACGATTTCGCCCGGCGCTTCTTCCGTGCCGGCAAACATCCCGCCCATCATCACGGTGCTGGCGCCGGCGGCGATTGCCTTGGCGATGTCGCCGGAATAGCGGATTCCGCCATCCGCGATCAGCGGGACGCCACTGCCTCGCAACGCCGTGGCAACGTTGTCGATCGCTGTAATCTGCGGCACGCCGACGCCCGCCACAATCCGCGTGGTGCAGATCGAGCCCGGACCGATGCCGACTTTCACCGCGTCCGCGCCGGCTTCGACCAGGGCCAGCGCCGCTGCACCTGTCGCGATGTTGCCCCCGATCACCTCGACCTGCGGATAATGCTGCTTGACCCACCGGACCCGCTCGATCACGCCCTTGCTGTGGCCATGCGCCGTGTCGACGACGATCGCATCGACCCCGGCCTTCACCAGCGCCTCGACCCGCTCCTCGGTGCCCTCGCCGACACCGACCGCCGCACCGACGCGCAGCCGCCCCGACGGATCGCGCGCGGCGTTGGGAAAACTGGTCTGCTTGGTGATGTCCTTGACGGTGATGAGGCCCTTCAGCTCGAACGAGTCATTGACCACCAGCAGCCGTTCGAGCTTGTACTTGTTCAAAAGCGCCTTGGCTTCGGCCGGCGTGGTTCCGTCCTTGACCGTGATCAGCTTTTCCCGTGGCGTCATGATCTGGCTGACCGGCACGTCGTAACGGGTTTCGAAGCGCAGGTCACGGCCGGTGACGATGCCGATCACCCGTCCGCCGTCGACCACCGGGAAACCCGAAATGCCCAGTTGCTCCTGCATGTCGAGCACCTGCCGCACGGTGTGGGTCGGGGTGATGATCACCGGGTCGCGCAGCACGCCGGATTCGTAGCGCTTGACCCGCGCCACTTCGAAGGCCTGCTGCTTCGGCGTGAGGTTCTTGTGGACGATCCCCATGCCGCCTTCCTGGGCGATGCTGATCGCCAGTCGTGCTTCGGTCACGGTGTCCATGGCGGCGGACACGAGCGGCAGGTTCAGGGTGATGTTGCGCGACAGCCGGGTCGCAAGAGACGTGTCCTTCGGGAGAACCTGGGAGAACGCCGGCACCAGCAGCACGTCGTCGAACGTGAGCGCGTTTCCTAAAAGGCGCATGTCGAAGCTCCAAAAAACGGATTGTACCCGTGGCCTACGTACTAACCCTTGGCGCGTCCGGCCAACAACACGCAGTGACGAAATGCTCAATCGGGATGGGATGCACGGCGCCCTGGCTTGGAGCCGCGACAGTGCCGCGCTACACTGGGCCGATGAAAATGCTTCGCGTGATTTTCCTCGCCGCGGCGTTGCTGCCGGCGCTTGCGTGCGCTCAGTGGCAATGGATCGACAAGGACGGGCACAAGGTTTTCAGCGACCGTTCGCCTCCGGCCGACGTTCCGGCGAAGAACATCATGAAGCAGCCGGGGGGCAAGCCGATGCC
>JAYUHN010000319.1:0-11346 GCA_043766965.1 Ramlibacter sp.
GCGTTGTGCAAGGCCGCCGGGATCGAGACGCCGGACGGTCGGACCATGCTGCAGCCGGCGACGCGCCTGGCCTTCGCGGCCTTCTTCGCCGGGCAAACCCGGGAACAGCTGGGCCAGCTGGGCGCCGAACAGGACATCCCGCTGCTCTGCATGGCCTGACACCGGGCGGAATCCGCTTAAACTGCCCGGTTTACCCCTGCCGCATCGCTGTGCCAACGAATCCCGGAGTCAACGTTCTCCTCGTCGACGACGAGCCCGCCAACCTGCTGGCGCTCGAAGTCGTGCTCGAGGCCTTGGGGGCCAACCTGGTGCGCGCCAACTCCGGTGAAGCGGCGCTGCGCAATCTGCAGGACAACGATTTCGCCGCCATCGTGCTCGATGTGCGGATGCCGGGACTGGATGGCTTCGAAACCGCCAAGCTGATCCGGTCGCGGCCGCGCTCGCGGTCGACGCCGATCATCTTCGTGACGGCCGATGGTTCGGAACTCTCGGTGGAGGAAGCCTACGCCATGGGCGCGGTGGACTTCCTCACCAAGCCCCTGATGCCCGCCATCATCAAGGCGAAGGTGGCGTTCTTCATCGAACTGCAGCGGGGCAAGGACGAACTGCGCGCGGCCGAACGCCGCGCTTCGCAGGAACGGGCTTTCCTGAGCGCGGTGCTGGAAGCGATCGAGGACGGCGTCGTGGCCTGCGCATCGGACGGCAAGCTGACGCTTTTCAACCGGGCGACGCGCAGCTTCCACGACCTGGCGCAGGACGTCGCACCTGAACAATCCGGCGCCGAGCGGGCCCTGTACCACGAAGATGGCTGCACGCCCCTGCTCAAGACCGAGATTCCCCTGTTCCGCGCGCTCGCCGGGGAAAACGTCAAGGACTTGCGGATGGTGATCGCTCCGAAGTCGCAGCCGCCGCGCACCGTTGTCACCAACGGGCGCCCGCTGTACGACGAGGACGGCCGCAAGCTCGGCGCCGTGGTGTCGATGCACGACGTCACCGCGGTTCGCGATGCCGAGCTCGCGCGCGAGGCCGCGCTGCGCGAGCAGGGCCGCCGCGAGGAAGCCGAAGCCGCGACGGAACTGATCAACGCCAGCAAGGAAAGGGTGCGGCTGGCAACCGAGGCCGGCGGCCTGGGGGTCTGGATCTGGGAAACCGCGACCGACACGGTGGTCTGGGAACACGACTGGCTGTTCGACATGTTCGGGACGGCGCGCGGTTCGCCGCCGATCAACGCGGCCACGTTTGTCGCGGATTACCTGCATCCCGACGACGTGGACGCGTTCCGGACGGCCGCTGCGGCAACCATGGATCGCAACGAGCCGTTCCATTTCGTCGGCCGCTTCTTTCGCCAGCCGGATCGGGAAGTGCGCTGGCTGGAATTCCGCGGCAGGCTGCAGCATGCGCCGGATGGCAAGCCGGTGCGGATCATGGGAACGGCGGCGGACATCACCGACCGCCATCGTTTCCAGGAGCGGCTGCGCGTCAGCGAGGAGCGCTATCGCGCCTTGTTCGAATCGATCGACGAGGCCTTCTGCCTGGTCGACATGATCTTCGACAACGACGGCCGCGAAAGCGACTTCCGCTTCCTCGAGGTGAATCCGGCTTTCAAGAAGCACACCGGGCTGACCGATCCGGTCGGGCAGCGAATGACGGCGCTGGTCCCCGACAACAACGGGGTCTGGTTCGAGACCTGCGGCCGGGTGGTCCGGACCGGGATCCCGGTGCGCTTCATCGATCAGTCGCCGGGCCTGGGGCGCTGGTTCGACGTCTACGTGACCCGTCTGGGCGGCCCTGGCAGCACGACTGTGGCCATTCTTTTCAGCGACATCACCGACCGCAAGCGGGCCGACGACGATCTGCGACGCCTCGCCGCCGAGCTGACCGAGTCGGACCGGCGCAAGACCGAGTTTCTCGCCACCCTGGCCCATGAACTGCGCAACCCGCTGGCGCCCCTTTCCAGCGGATTGCAGGTGATGAAGCTGGCCGTTGCCGATCCGAAGGCGATCGAGCGAACCCGCGGCATGATGGAGCGCCAGGTGGGCCACATGGTGCACCTGGTGGACGACCTGCTGGACGTCGCGCGCATCACCACCGGCAAGGTGGACCTGAAAAAGGAACGCGTCGAGCTGCAGAGCATCATCGCGAGCGCGGTGGAAACCAGCATGCCGCTGATCGAGGCCGGCGGGCACGAGTTGTCGATCCAGATGTCCGACGAAGTGCTGCTGCTGGAAGTCGACCTGACGCGGGTGGCCCAGGTGGTGAGCAACCTCTTGAACAATTCCGCGAAGTACACGCCAGCGGGTGGCCGCATCGGGCTGGCGGTGCATCGGGAAGGTGCCGAGGTGGTGATCGCCGTCAGCGACACCGGCATCGGCATACCAGCCGCGTCCATGCCGACCGTGTTCGAAATGTTCACCCAGGTGGGCCGCAACATGGACCGCGCCCAGGGCGGGCTGGGCATCGGGCTGTCCCTGGTGTTGCGGCTGGTCGAACTGCACGGCGGCAGCGTGAGCGCGCGCAGCGACGGCGCCGGTCTCGGCAGCACGTTCACGGTTCGCCTGCCCCTGATGATGGAGGACGGCGCCCAAGCGGACGTGCAGACGCAGCAGCTCGACGACGCCTCCGGCGACGGCCTGCGTGTGCTGGTGGTCGACGACAACGTCGATGCGGCGGACACGCTGGCGGCATTGCTCGAAATGGGCGGGCACGCCACCCGGGTCGCCAACGACGGCGTCCATGCGATCGAGATCGCCCGGGCCTTCCGGCCGCAGGTGGTTTTTCTCGACATCGGCCTGCCCGGCATGAACGGCTACGAAGTCGCCCGCCGGCTTCGCGGCACTCCGGGGATGGAACGCGGCATCCTGGTGGCGCTGACCGGCTGGGGGACGAGGGAAGACCGGGCTCGCTCCACCGAAGCCGGCTTCGACCACCACCTCACCAAACCGGCCGACATGATGGCGGTCGAGACGCTGCTGTCAGGGGTCGGCCGGGTTCACCGACAGTCACGCCGGGCTTGACCGGGTAGGCGAAACGGTCGTGCCGGGCTGACCAAACTGTCATGCCGGGCTTGGCCCGGCATCCACTTTGTCATGCCGGGCTTGACCCGGCATCCATGAAGCGGGATGGATCCCGGATCACGTCCGGGATGACGGACCCCTGTCATGCCGGGCTTGACCCGGCATCCACGTTTCGTCAGCCTTTCACACGCTCCCAGAACAGGCGGGTGGCGTGCAGGCCGGCGGGTGTCCAGTGCAGGGCCGGAGACATGGCGTGCACCAGCAACGCCATCTGCTGTTCGTCGTCCAGCCGGGGAAGCTGTTCGGTCAGCGCCTGCAGGTCTGGATCGAGCAGCTCGCTGTCGCCTTCGCGGGCGGTGGGGGCGGCGAGGCCGCGCGCCGCGGCAAGCCGCGAGTGCGCGCGAAAAGAAGCTCGGCGGGAGCCGCCCGCAGGAGCTTCCCGCTCGGTGAAAGCCTGTCCGTCGGCGCTTGCGGCGCCGCGGATCCAGTCGTGGATCACCTGCAGCTCGTAGCTGCTGAACACGCCGAACATCTCGGCGCGCTCGCCCTGCAGCAAGCCCCAGAACCGGCTCTGCTCCGTCGGCTCGCCCAGCTTGATCCAGCCGGCATTTTGCAGTGCCTGCAGGAACGCGGGGATCTGGTGCGGCTGCGACAGCCAGTCGTTGACCTTGCGCCCCGCGAGGCTGCAATAGTCCGAATGCGCGCCGCGGCCGGCTCCGCTCTTGTTGGTGAGGATGCGGACCACCTCCGCCTGAATGTCAAAGCCGTCGATCACATCGGTCGTACCCAGGCCGGCTTCCGCCAGCTGGACGCCGGCACGTACCCGCCGCCAATACTCCGGGGCGTCTCCAATGCGCGGCAATGTCTCCAGCACCGCCTGGCAGGCGCGATGCGCATGACCGCTGTCGGCGTTGTCGACGGTGACGTGCAGCGTGAAGTAATAGGGATCGAGCCCGAGTTCGTTCAGTTCGTAGGCGGTGATCAGCAGATGCAGCGGCAGCTGTTCGTAGCCCAGGTTGAACCCGATCGCTTCCGGCAGGAACTGTTCCGCGTTCCACGCCAGCGCGAGCTGCACCAGGCCTTGCACGTGCAGCTCGTCGCGCAGGTCGTCCAGCGGGTCCAGCCCGTAGCGCGCCAACAGCTTGCGGTACAGCACAACGTGGTTCTTGTCGGCGCCGCCCTCCCCCAGCTCTTCCACGTAAGTCCGGATCAGATCGGTGAAGCGGACGTTGCGCCAGTGCGGCAGCAGGCCGTAGAGCCAGGCGCCGTCCACCAGCTTGGTGGGAGCCACGGAGCGCAGAAAGTAGAGCGCATGGGCGCGATTGCTGAAGAAGCGGCGTGGGCCGCCGGCGCGGCGTTGCTCCAGATAGACGCTGTACCTGGCGGCGACTGCCTGCGCATTTTCCGCCATCCAGGCCGTCAGGTCCTGCGGCGATTCCGGCAGCTCATGCGGCGCCACCGAGATGGAGTCGAGCTGCTCGCGCAGGAACTCAGCCGCCTCGTTCATCGTCGACGAATCGGGGGCACCACCAGCCAGGCGCCGGTACAGGGAGACAATGCGCCCCTCACCGCCCTCGAACACCAGATCGCGATCGGGGACGTCAGTGCCACTCGCGGGCGGAGACCATTCGTGCTCGGCGAAGTACATCGGTTCTCGTTTTGTGATCAGGCGTCCACATTGCCCCCGTGCGGAGTCACACGCTAGGCCCGCGCAGCCACTTTTTCCGTCGGAGTGTTCCTACGGAATCTCAGGCCAGCCAGTCGAGCTGGCGCAGGCGTTCGAGGTCGTGGTCGCGCACGCGTGCGCCGATGTCCGTGCGGTAGCGCAGGTTCGGCACAACCACCTGTCGGGCACGGCGGTAGGCGTGACCGCAGGCCTCGTCCACCGTGGCGCCGGCGCCGGTCGCGACCGCAACGTAGCCGGTACAGCCGCTCGTGACGAGTTGCCCGCGCACCTGCGCAACCTCGGCAAAGAAGATGGCGCCGCGGTCCTCGTCACTGGTGCCGGGGCGCAGGCAGATCGGTTCGCCCTTCGACAGTTCCTGGTAACCGTGGCTGTAGGGGAATGGCGGCACGGTCAGCACCACACCGCACGCGAAGCCCTCCCTGGTGGCGATGCGCAAGCGGTCGCGGCGCGACATGCTCCGGAAGATCGCCTCCCACGGTTCGCTGTGCAGCGCCTCGCAGATGGCGAAGCCCGGATAGCCGAAGCGGCTGGTGAATTCGAGCGGCCACAGCCCCTGGTCGTTGGCGATCAGGTTGACGTTGATGTAGCCGCAATAAGTGGCGTCCCGCAGCAGCCCGGCCAGCGGCGCCAGCACCGCACCGAACAGGCGCTGCGATTCGCGGTAGCTCACGATGGTGCCCATCTCGCCCGTCAGTTCGCCCAGCTCGCCGGGGAAAAAACGCTTGTGCTCGAAGTCGATGCAGGCCGGCTGCAGGAAGGCCTCGCCATTGAAGTAGGCGCCGACGCCGACCTCGACGCCTTGCACGTGCTCCATCAGCACGAAGTCGGGCCGTTCGCCTGCCACCGGATGGTCGCGGTACATCGCAAGCAAGGCCAGCATGTCGGCGCTGTCGTCCATCTCGCCGATGTAGTTGCGGGTGCGCGGGCTGTTGGCGCCGTTGAACTTGAGCACATAGCGCCCACCCAGGCGGCGCAAGAAGTCCATGGCGGTGTCGTAGTCGGTGAAATGCTCGCTGCGGGCGGTGTGCAGGCCGATGCCGCGCAGCACCTGCTGGCCGTAGTCGCGATCTCCTTCCAGCCGGTCGCCGAGCGCGCTGCCCCCGATCACGTGGAACCCCTCGCGGCGCAGCGCGTCCTGCTCGGCGCCCTTCACGGCCGACTCGAACAGCGCCACCCCGTCATCGCCGGCTTCGCGCAACCATCCGAGTTCGGCCTGCCAGTCGCTGGTGCGTTGAAGCATGCCGCCGAACACGTCGTGGCTGGCTGCTTCCTCGATGAAGACCTTCACCTCGTGGCCGCGCTGGGCCAGGCCGTAGTACATCGCTCCCAGGTCGTTGGTTTCCCCGACGCCGAGGAACCTCACGACCGCGGCCTTTGCACCACCAGCGCAACGGCGGCGATCCGGTCGGCTTGTCCGTATGCGGGCAATTCCAGTTCTTCGCCGAACACGTCTGGATCCAGTTCGCGGTAACTGAACGGCCAGCCGCGCTGTTGGAGCACGGCTTGCAGCGCTGCCAGCAACGGATCGGCGCCCTCGACGATCGCCGCGCCGGTATAAAGCACCAGCCGGCCGCCGGGGGCCAGCTTCGCCAGGCCTTCCTGCACGATGCGCTCCGACAGCCCGCCGCCAAGCGGGCCCCCGCCGTTGCGGTAGGTACGGGCCGACCCATCGACCAGGTACGGCGGATTGGCGACGATGAAATCGAAATCGCCCTGCACCTGCGCGTAGAGGTCGGACTCGACGAACACCGCCCGCTCGACCCCGGCCAGAGCTGCATTCGCGCGCGCGTGGACCAGCGCCTGCGGGTTGATGTCGGACAGCACCAGCTCCGGTTCGATGCTGCCACTGGCGAGCGCCGCCACCATGCCGCCGGGTCCGGCGCCACAGCCAATGTCGAGGATGCGGGCGCCGCGACCCAGCGGTTGCCGCTGCAGCTCAGCCTGGATCAAGGCGGCGAAGCGGTACGTGTCCGGTCCGAAGAAGACGGCATCGGCATCGGACGTGGGATAAGCCGAATGGGCATACAGCTCACCGCCGAGCGCCGAAAATCGCACCCGGCTGCGCAGCATCGCACCTTCGTGCAGCAAGTCGCCGTTTCGCAGCCAGCCGATGACTTGCGCCGGCAACAGGGTGGCGTCGAATACCCGGCTCCAGCCGAACACATCGCGCGCAGTGCGCGCCTGAACGTTGCCAGGGCGGGCGTTGACTCGCGCGTGGGTTGCGGGCGTGACCGTGACGAAGCAGTAATCCGAGTCGCGCAACCAGCGGCCGAGCAGCACCAGTGCTTCTTCTTTGCGCGAGGCGGTCATTGGGCCCGATGTTCGCCGCAAGCAGCCGCGGCGCGTGTAGGCCGCTGCCTCATCCTTGACACGAGGCTCGGGTCACGGGCTTGTCCGACGCCGCCCCGGAAGCCGGCGGTTTATGCTCTGCCGATGCACAAGCCGGGTCTCACCGTGGCCTGGGCCCGGCACGGCGACGATGTGCGGCAGGCCCAGCGCCTGCGCTACGACGTCTTCACCGGCGAGCTCGGCGTGCGTTTGCGCACCCCGCTTCCCAATCACGACGTGGATCGCTACGACGAATTCTGCGAACACCTGCTGGTGCGGCATGCCGAGTCCGGCCAGGTCGTCGGCACCTACCGTGCCCTCACGCCCGCGCAGGCCCGCCGTGCCGGATCCACTTACGCGGAGAGCGAATTCGACCTGGCTCCGCTGGCGCCGCTGCGGGCCCGCATGCTCGAGCTCGGCCGCAGCTGTGTACATCCGCAGCACCGCCAGGGCGCAGTGCTGCTGGCGCTCTGGGGCGCCCTGGCGGAGTTCATGGCCAGCAACGACCTCGACACGATGATCGGCTGCGCCAGCATTTCGCTGGCCTCAGGGCCGCAGTTCGCCGCCGGCATCTGGAACCGCATCCGCCAGACCCATATGGCGTCGTCCGCGTGGCGCATCACGCCGCGCAAGCCGTTGCCACTGCCGGGTGTCGAGCAGTTGCTTGCGATGGATGGCGAACCGCCCGCGTTGATCCGCGGCTACTTGCGGCTTGGGGCTCGCGTGCTGGGACCACCGGCGTGGGACCCGCACTTCAACACCGCCGACCTGCCGCTGCTGGTGCGACTGGCCGACCTGCCGGCACGCTACCGCCGCGGCATTGCTGCGGTGGCTTGATTCGTGGCTGGCAGCGTACCGCGCAGCACCCTCGAGCGAATGCCGAAGTGGCTGATCTGCGTGCCGCTGGTGCTGCAGTGGATCTGGTTGTCGCTGCGCCATGGCAGCGTGACACTGCCGTCGGCGGCCAACCCTGCGATCGAGGCCGGCGGCCTGGTGGGAGAAACCAAGCTCGAATACTTCGCCAGCATGGGCGCGCTGGCTTTGTCCCGGACGGCGCGTCATTGCGCGGTGCCTCCGCAACTGCGGCGGTCGATGGCGGCAGTTCGAAGCGCCATGGCGGTGGCAGGAATCGAGTTTCCGCTGGTTGCCAAGCCCGACCTGGGCATGTGCGGCTTCGGTGTCCGGCTGGTCGCCGACGAGCACGCGCTGACGGAGTATTTCCGCGCGTTCCCGGCGGCGCAAACCATCGTGCTGCAGGAATACCTGCCGCAAGAGGGAGAAGCGGGTGTCTTCTATGCTCGCCTGCCGGGCACTGCGCATGGCCGGATCATCGGCCTGGCGTTGCGTTACTTTCCGCAGGTCGAGGGCGACGGCACGTCGAGCATCGATGCATTGATAGCCGCCGATCCGCGGACGCAGCGGGTGCGGCTGGCTGGGCACGAGCTGGCGATCGACGGCTCGCGCGTCCCCGCCGCCGGAGAAATTGTGCGACTGGCGACCGTCGGCTCCACCCGCGTCGGCGGGCTGTACCGCGACGGCGCCGCGTCCATCACGCCGGAACTGACAGCCGCCATCGACGCCATCGCGCGTGACATGACGCAGTTTTACTTCGGGCGCTTCGACCTGCGCTTCGCCGACCTGGCCGATCTGCGGGCGGCGCTCGGACTTCGGATCATGGAGGTCAATGGCGCCGGCTCGGAAGCGATCCAGGCCTGGGATCCGCAGCTGAGCTTGCGTGGCGCCTTCGGCATGATCTTCACCAAGCAGCGCGTGCTGTTCGAGATCGCCGCGGTCAACCGGCGGCGCGGGCACCGGCCGATCGGCTTGCGCCGGCTGGCGCAGCTGCACCTGATGCAACAGAGTCTTCTGAAGGAGTATCCGGCGTCGAACTGAGCGCGGCCATAATGACGGTCGTCTCGCAGGTCGGCTGTTTTCAATGGCCGCGCGAGCGCAAGGAGCGTCAGTGATCACCCAAGGCGTCGTCGCGGCCAAGAGCAACTGATGCGTCATCGCCTGCTCTCCGTCAAGATCGGCAGCCACAGCCTCACCACGCTGCGTGAGCGCTCGCGCCAAGTCGGCGAGCTGTTCGGGCTCGAAACGCTGCAGCGCACCCGACTGGTCACCGCGGTTTCGGAGATCGCGCGCAACACGGTGCAATACGCCGGCGAAGGCGACCTCACCTTCATGTTCGACACGCAGTCGCCGTATTGCGGCAGCCAGGCGCTGGTGGCGGAGATCTCCGACAAGGGGCCGGGCATTTCCAACCCGCAGCTGGCGGCGCGGGGACTGGAACCGGACCGTCCGAACGGCGGCCTCACCGGGATTGCCGGCGTCCGTCGGCTGGTCGACCACCTCGTGCTGCGGTCGCCCGACGAAGGCGGAACCGTGGTGACGCTGGAGATTGCGCTGCCACGCGCTCACAAGCTGCTGTCGGCCGGCGAAATCAGCGGCCGGATCGAACAGCTGCTGACGCGCAAGCCCGGCACCCCGATGGAAGAACTCGAGCGGCAGAATCGAGACATGCTGCAGGCGCTCGATGAAATGCGGCGAAAGCACCTGGTGCTGCAGCAGGCCGACCTGCGCAAGAACGAGTTCCTGGCCATCCTCGCCCACGAACTGCGCAATCCCCTGGCCACGCTCAACATGACGCTCGCCATCCTGCGGCGCAAGACCTCGATCACGCCCGAGGAACTGCAGCAGCGCGGCGAAGTGATGACGCGCCAGATCGGGCAGCTGGTACGGCTGGTGGACGACCTCACGGACGTCACGCGGGTGGAGAAGGGCAAGGTCGAATTGCAGGCAGCGCCGGTGGAGATCAATTCGCTGGTGAAGGACGCACTCGAAATGACCGCCGCCGCGATCGAGCAGCGGCGCCACGCTGTCGTGTTCCGGCCCACCGCCGACGACCTGTGGGTGCAAGGCGATGCCTCCCGCCTGCTGCAGGTGGTCGGCAACGTGATCCAGAACGCGACCAAGTACACGCCCGAGGAAGGCCACATCGACGTGCTGGTTCGCACGCTGGGCACCAAGGCGCTGATCGAGGTGAAGGACGACGGGGCCGGGATCGACGCCGAGATGCTGCCCCAGGTGTTCGGCATGTTCGTCCAGGCCCGCGGCCGCTCGACCGACAAGAACGCGGGGCTCGGGATCGGACTGACGCTGGCGGACCGGCTGGTGCGCGACCACGGCGGCGAGATCTCGGTGAAGAGCGCCGGGCTGGGACTCGGCAGCCAGTTCACCATCACGCTGCCGACGATCGTTGCGGAGGCGGCGCAGGGGATCGGCACCTGAGCCACGCGGCGATATCAGGCCCTGGCGACCGGCAGAGCGCTCCAGCAGGTCGTGTAGTGCGGTGTGCGCCACTGCTGCTTCATCCACCAGCCGCGCTGCTCACCGCCAAGGCCGCTGCTGGCGAGCGCCAGTGTGCCGCGCCCGTAGCGGTCGTTCAGGCAATCCATCGCCGCCATCACGCGCTCACCGGCTGCCGGCGCAGCGCTCTCCAGCGCAAGCTCGTGCTGGTGCACCGAGGCGTCCTGCAGGTCGAGCAGCATCACGCCGGCCTTGTGCAGGTTGAAGCCGGCCTGGTAGATCGCCCTGAGACCGCGCAGGGCCGCCTGCACGATGCTCGCGGTGTCGGCCGTCGGCCGCCGCAGCGGCACCGTGATCGACTTCGAATACTGCCGTTCGTTTTTTCGAAACGGATTGGTGTGGATGAACACCATCACCTGCCCGGCGCGCCCGTGCTGCTGCCGCAGCTTGAACGCCGCGCGGCTGGCGTATTCGCTCACCGCCTCCAGCAGCGGCTGCAACTGCGACACCGGTTCGCCGAATGCGCGCGTGCTGGCGATTTCTTTCCTGGGCGGCGGCAGCTCCTCGAACGGCATGCAGGACTGGCCCCGCAGTTCGCGCACCAGGCGCTCTAAAGTCACGCTCCATCGGCGCCGCGCCACTGCCGGATCGATGCGGGCGACATCCAGCACGCTGCGCAGTCCGTCGGCATTCATCTGTTCCGCCAGCCGGCGACCGATGCCCCAGACGTCCGCGAGCGGCGTCGCATCGAGCACGGCATCGAGCTGCGCGGCCGAGAGCGTGCCGAAGTGACAGACCTGCGCCAGCGCGGCGGGATAGCTGCCGGGCTTGCGCTCCGCCGTCTTCGCCACATGATTGGCCAGCTTGGCCAAGGTCTTGGTGCCGGCGATGCCGATGCCGCAAGGGATGCCGATCCAGTCGACCATCCGCTGGCGCAGCCGGACCGCGCGCGCCAGCATGTCGCCCCGCAACCCGCCCAGGTCGACGAAGCATTCGTCGATCGAATAG
>JAYUHN010000320.1:0-1541 GCA_043766965.1 Ramlibacter sp.
TGCTGCCGGCCGTGAAGCACAAGCGCGAGGAAGCCTTCGTCGAGGAATGAGCGACGGCCGCAAGGGCATCGCGGTCGGATTGACGCTGGCCGTCGCCGGCGCCATCACCTTCAGCGGCAAGGCGATCATCGTCAAGCTGGCCTATCGCTACGGCGTCGACCCGGTGACGCTGATCATGCTGCGGATGCTGTTCGCCCTGCCGTTCTTCGCCGCGATGGGGTGGTGGGCCAGCAGGGGCAAGCCGCCGCTGTCGCGGCAGGACTGGCTGGGCGTCGCGGGACTGGGATTCTGCGGCTACTACCTCTCCAGCTTCCTCGACTTCGCAGGCTTGCAGTTCATCACGGCCTCGCTCGAGCGCCTGATCCTGTACCTGAACCCGACCTTCGTCATGCTGCTCGCCTGGCTGCTGTACCGAAAGAACTTCGCACGCAGGCAACTGGCCGCGATGGCGCTCAGCTATGGCGGCGTGGTGCTGGTGTTCGGTCATGAAGTGCAGATTTCCGGTCCGAAGACGGCCGTCGGCGCGGCGCTAGTCTTCGGCAGCGCCGTCACCTACGCCATCTACCTGGTCTACAGCGGACACATGGTGAAAAGGCTCGGCTCCTTGCGGCTGGTGGGCCTGGCGACGACGGTCGCATGCCTGTGCTGCCTGCTGCAATACGCGATCCTGCGGCCGATCGGCGCGGTGTTCGAGGTCGCGCCGCAGGTGGTCTGGCTATCGGTGTTGAACGCGACGGTGTGCACGGCCATCCCGGTGCTGCTGGTGATGATGGCGATCGAGCGGATCGGGCCGGCATTGACCGCACAGAGCGGGATGATCGGGCCGCTGTCGACCATCATGATGGGTGTGCTGCTGCTGGGCGAGCCCTTCACCGCGTGGATCGTCGCCGGAACCGCACTCGTGATCGCCGGAATCTTCGTGTTCAGCCGCGCATCGCCCCGTCCGGCCTAGCGCTGCCTCTGGCCGGTCAGCGCCGGCCGGATGCCAGCCGCCGGGAAAGCGGGACGACCGGTTTGCCGGCGTACGCGTCGAGCCGGTTGCCCATGGCCTGTTCCAGCCGGTCCAGCCGCAGTTGCGGCGCCGGGTGCGTGCGCAGCGACAGCGTGAACAACGGGTTGTCCGGCGCCGCCGTTCGCAGCTGCTGCAGCACGGACGGCAGGCCGTACGGATCGAGGCCGGAACGGGCGGCGAGTGTGACGGCGCCGCGGTCGGCGTCGAACTCGTCCTCCTGGTCCAGCCCGCTCGAATACAGGTCGCGTCCAAGCGCCAGCATCTGCGCCGATGCGGCGCCGCCGAGGTTGTTGTTCAACTGAGAGCTCAGCACCTGGGCGGCGATCCCGGCGCGTGCCTTGGCCCGCAATGCCTTGAGATGGTGCCTCTCGACGACGTGGGTGATCTCGTGCGCCAGGATACCTGCCAGTTCAGCCTCGTCCACCCGGTCAACCAGGCCCTTGGTGACGAAGACATAGCCGCCGGGCGCGGCGAAGGCGTTGAAGCCCGGATCGTCCAGCACCGCGAAGGTCCAGGGCAGCTGCGGCCG
>JAYUHN010000321.1:0-4298 GCA_043766965.1 Ramlibacter sp.
CGTGGACTTACCGCTGTCATCCCGGCCGCGGCCTGTCATCCCGGCCTGGAGCCGGGATCCATCGATGCGCGCCAGAACCCATGGATTGCGGGTCGAGCCCGCAATGACAGCCTCACCAGGCGCAATGACCGGCACTCCGTGAAGCATCTCATCGCCGTCGACTGGGGCACCTCGTCGCTGCGTGGGGCGCTGCTCGATCCGGACGGCCGGATCCTGGACGAAGTGTCGGCGCCGCGCGGCATCCTGTCCGTTCCGGCCGGGGGCTTCGCCGAAGTGTTCGCCATGTACTTCGGCAAGTGGCGGCAGACCCACGACGCGCCTTCCCTCATCTGCGGCATGGCCGGCAGCCGCCAGGGCTGGCAGGAGGCGCCTTACTGCGCGTGCCCTGCCGGGTTGGCTGAGGTGGCCGCGCAACTGTCCTGGATCGAGCCGGACCGCATCGCGCTGGTGCCAGGCCTCAGTCGCGAAGAGCGCAATGTCCCCGACGTGATGCGCGGCGAGGAAACGAAGGTGATCGGGGCGCTCGACCTGTTGGGCGTGACCGATGCACAGTTGGTGACGCCGGGAACCCACAGCAAATGGACCCAGGTGCGTGACGGTCGCGTCACGGGGTTCCGCACCTACATGACGGGCGAGCTGTACGCGTTGCTGCGTCAGCATTCGATTCTCGCGCGCACGTTGCCGCCCGACGACGGCGAACTCGACGCCGACGCGTTCCGCCAGGGCCTGGCCCACGGACGCGACAGCACCAGCCTGCTGCATGCGCTGTTCAGCGTTCGTACGCTGGCGCTGTTCGAGCGCATGGCGCCGGCCGCGATGCCGAGTTACCTGTCGGGCCTGGTGATCGGCGAGGAACTGCGGGCGCAAACCTTCACGCCTTCGACCGGCCCCGTGGTCTTGATCGGCGCGCCTGCGCTTGTTGCGCGCTACCAGCTCGCGCTGGAATCGCAGGACGTCAGGTCCCACGCTTTCGGATCGGAAGTCACATGGCGCGGGTTGTGGGCGATCGCCCGGCAACGCAAGGAGTTCGCATGACCGCTCCCGAGAAGTGGTCGCAGGCGTTCGCGCAATTGCCGCTGGTCGCCATCCTGCGGGGATTGCTTCCCGACGAGGCTGCCGCCACCGGCGCTGCCCTGTTCGCGGGCGGTTTCCGCATCATCGAGGTGCCGCTCAATTCGCCGCAGCCGCTGCAAAGCATCGCCGCGCTGGCCGCGCAATTTCCTCAGGCGCTGGTCGGGGCCGGCACCGTGCTGACGCTGGATGATGTGCGCGCAGTGAAAGCGGCCGGCGGCCAACTTGTCGTCGCGCCGAACTTCAATCCGATGGTGGTACGAGAAGCGGTGCGGCTCGGGCTGGTCTGCCTGCCCGGCGTGCTGAGCGCGAGCGAGGCCTTTGCCGCCCTGGAAGCCGGCGCGCACGGCCTGAAGCTGTTTCCCGCCGAAATGATTCCGCCGTCCGCGGTCAAGGCGCTGCGTGCCGTCATCCCCCACGAGGTCGCGTTGTTGCCGGTGGGTGGCATCGGAACGCATGACATGGCGGCCTACCGCACAGCCGGTGCGAGCGGATTCGGGATCGGCTCGGCGCTGTTCCGGCCCGGCCTCGATGCGGCTCAGGTCGGCGCCAACGCGCGTGATTTCGCCGCGGCCTGGGCGGGTACGATCTGCGCATGAACGCCATTTCCGCCCCAGCCTCTCCAGCCATTTGCTTCGGCCTTGCCGGGCGCGTCTGCATCGTCACCGGCGGCTCGCAGGGTATCGGCGAAGCCTGTGTGCGCCGCTTCGCGCGGGAAGGCGCAAAGGTGGTGGTCGCCGATATCGCCGATCGATCCGGCCAGGCCCTGGCCGCCGAACTCGGCGCCCTGTTCGTGCATTGCGACGTCGGCAGCAAGGCCGAGGTCGACGCCCTGGTGGCGCAGACAATGCGGGTCCACGGCCGCATCGACGTGCTGGTGAACAACGCGGGCATCTTCAAGGCGGCGGAATTCCTGGACGTGAGCGAAGCCGACTTCGACGCCGTGCTGCGCGTGAACCTGAAGGGCGCCTTCCTGGTGGGACAGGCGGTGGCGCGCGAAATGGTGCGGGCCGGCCGCGGATCGATCGTCAACATGAGTTCGGTCAACGGAGTGCTGGCGATTCCCAGCATCGCCAGCTACAACGTCAGCAAGGGCGGCATCAACCAGCTGACCCGCGTGATGGCGCTGTCGTTTGCCGACAAGGGCGTCCGCGTCAATGCCGTCGCGCCCGGCACGATCGAGACCGAGCTGGCAGCCAGGGCCGTGCTCACCAGTGAAGAGGCGAAGGCCCGCATCATGATGCGCACGCCGATGAAGCGGCTGGGGCAGCCGGCGGAGGTTGCGGACGCCGTGGCCTGGCTCGCCAGCGACGCAGCGAGCTACGTGACCGGCGAAATCGTGGTGGTGGACGGCGGACGCATGACGCTCAACTACACGATGCCGGTGTAGCCTGCAAAGCCAATGGGCCCTGCCCGGCGGATCAGATGTTCATGATCGAAACCGATCTCGTGTTGAGGTAAGCCTCCACCGCCTCGGGACCGCCCTCGGAACCGTAGCCGGAATCCTTGACGCCGCCGAACGGCATTTCAGCCGACGGCATCGCCGGCATGTTCATCCAGAGCATGCCGACTTCGACCTTGCGCGCCAGCAGGTCGGCGTTCTTCAGCGACCTGGTGAACGCGTAGCCGGCCAGTCCGTACGGCAGCCGGTTGGCTTCGGCAATCGCCTCGTCCAGCGTGTTGAAGCCACGGATGGCGGCCATCGGGCCGAACGGTTCGTCGTTGAACACCTTCGCGTCCAGCGGCACATCGGACAGGATGGTGGGCTGCCAGAAATTGCCGGCGTCGCCGATGCGCTCGCCACCGGACATCACGGTGGCACCGCGCTTGACCGCGTCCTGGGTGAATTCGGCCATGGCGGTGAGGCGGCGCGGATTCGCCAGCGGCCCCATCTGCGTTCCTTCCAGCGCACCGTCGCCGACCTTCAGGCCTGTGGCGTACTTGGTCAGCGCCGCGGCGAACTCATTCTTGATGCTCTCGTGCACCAGGAAGCGGGTCGGCGAAATGCAGACCTGGCCGGCATTGCGGAATTTCGCGGCGCCGGCCGACTTCACGGCCAGGGCGATGTCGGCATCCTCGGCCACGATCACCGGCGCGTGGCCACCGAGTTCCATCGTCACGCGCTTCATGTGCTGGCCCGCCATCGCCGCCAACTGCTTGCCCACCGGCGTCGAGCCGGTGAAGGTGATCTTGCGGATGATCGGATGCGGAATCAGGTAGCTCGAGATCTCGGCCGGGTTGCCGTAGACCAGGCCGAGCACGCCAGAAGGAATGCCGGCATCGACGAAGGCCTGGATCAGCGCGGCCGGTCCGGCGGGGGTTTCCTCGGGTGCCTTGACAAGCATCGAGCAGCCGGCGGCCAGCGCGGCAGCGACCTTGCGCACCACCTGGTTGATCGGGAAATTCCACGGCGTAAAAGCAGCGACCGGCCCGACCGGGTCCTTCAGCACCATCTGGCGCAGCGCGACATTGCCGCGCGAAGGCACGATGCGGCCGTAAACGCGGAAGCCCTCTTCGGCAAACCACTCGATGATGTCGGCGGCCGCCATGGCCTCGCCCTTGGCTTCGGCCATCGGCTTGCCCTGCTCCTGGGTCAGCAGCTTGCCGATGTCGGCGGCACGCTCGCGCATCAGGCCGGCGGCCTTGCGCATGATCTTGCTGCGGTCGGCGGCGGTCATGTCGCGCCAGGTCTCGAAGCCTTTTCGCGCGGCCGCGAGGGCCAGGTCCAGATCGGCCTTGCCGGCCTGCGCAACCCGCCCGATTTCCTTGCCGGTGGCCGGGTTGTTCACGGCCAGGGTGCGGCCGTCTGCGGCGTCTTGCCACTGGCCGTTAATGAAGAGCTGGGTGTTGGGGTAGGTCATGAATCGTCTCGTCGGTGGAGGAAGGGGCGGGAAAAGAGCGGGATGCCCGCGTCAAGCGCAAGGTTAGCGCAAGCACGCGTCGGCCTCTTCGGGCAGGGCTGAACCTGATCGAGGTCAAGCCTGCCAGCTTGCGTGAGCCGGTGCGCACGGAAATCGCTTTCACCTGCGCAACAATCAAAGGCTAAGCGCCTCACCCACGGAGAACTTCGCGATGACGACCCAACCGCTCACGATCATCTACACCCTGACCGACGAAGCGCCGCTGCTAGCGACTTCCGCCTTCCTGCCGATCATCCGTGCCTTCACGGCGCCGGCGGGCATCACGGTGACCACGAGCGACATCTCGGTGGCGTCCCGCGTGCTGGC
>JAYUHN010000322.1:0-4297 GCA_043766965.1 Ramlibacter sp.
TCGCGCTCGCCGCGCTCGGCGAACCAGGGCAGCCGCTGTTCGCGGCACAAGGTCCAGTCAGCCGCGGCGACGGCGTTGTCCTGCCGCTCGCCACCGAGTTTGCGGCAGGCCGCGTCGACGGCCGCGACGGCGCCACGCAGCCGCAGGAACAACGTGCCGACACCCGCGTCCTCGACCCAGCAACTGGCGTTGAGCGGCAGCGGCTGGCCGCCCCAGAGATTCAGCTGGAGCAACGCCTGCGCCGGAGACATCGCGAACTTCAGCGTCGCCTCGGCCGGCGCCACCGGCAGCACCTTGAGGCTGACCTCCACGATCAAGCCGAGCGTTCCCAACGCGCCGACCATGAGGCGAGACACGTCGTACCCGGCGACGTTTTTCATCACCTGGCCACCGAACGTCAGAAGCTCGCCGCGGCCGTTGACCATGGTCAGTCCGAGCACGTATTCGCGGACCGACCCGGCACTGGCGCGGGCTGGGCCCGACAGGCCCGCCGCAACCATGCCGCCGACGGTCGCGCCGGAACCGAAGCGCGGCGGCTCGAAAGGGAGGCACTGGCCCTGGGACGCGAGCAGCGCTTCGAGCTCGGCCAGCGGCGTGCCGGCGCGGACGGTGACGACCAGCTCGCTGGGTTCGTAGCTGGTGATGCCGGTGAGGCCGCGGGTGTCGAGGATCTCGCCTTGCGGCGGCTCGCCGTAAAAATCCTTGGTGCCACCGCCGCGGATGCGCAGCGGCGTGCCCGTGGCGGCAGCGGCGCGGATGCGGTCGATGAAGGGGGCGGCGGCGGAATCCATGGACGAATGGTAAGCGGACGGCAGCCCTTGGCGTTCAAGGCCGGCTGCTCGCTTCGCACCCCGGAGTTTGCGCGGGAAAGGGCAGTTGTCGTGGCGGGCTGCAGCGCAAGCCTCAATCCACGAAGAAATTCACCGGCAGCCCCGCCACTTCCACCCGCATCGACAGCACACACCCCGAGTTCGGCAACTGCGCCAGTTCCGGCGCCGGCCGCTTGTCCCGCGCAGTCGTCAGGTACAGCGTCTTCAGGTCGTCGCCACCGAAGCAAGGCATGGTCGGACACATCGCCGGCACCGGAATGTCCTGCAGCAGCTCGCCGCCGGGCGAGAACTGCAGCAGCCGGCCACCTTCGTACATTGCGCACCAGTAGTTGCCTTCGACATCGACCGCCGCGCCATCCGGGCGGCCGCCATAACCCCGCTCTCCCGGCTGCCAACCCTCCGGCTTGGCTTCGAACTGCATGAACACGCGGTGCCGGCGCATGACGTTGCTGGAGGCTTCGAAATCCCAGGCCTGGACCACGTGATGCGGCGTGTCGGACCAGTAAATCGTCCTGCCGTCGGGTGACCAGGCCAGCCCGTTGGCGGTGACGGCGTTCTGTGCCTTCAGCTGCACCAGCGGTTTGCCGGCATTGCCGTTGTCGGGACGGCAGTCGACGCTGTACAGCTCGCCCCGACGCGCATCGCGCGGCTCGTACATGGTGCCAAGCCACATCCGTCCCAGCGGCTCGGCCTTGCCGTCGTTGAACCGCGTTGTCTTGATGTCGTGGTTGAAGCGCACGATGGCCGTCAGCGGCCCGCCCCAGCTTCGGGCCCGATAAAGCCCGTCGCGCAGGGCGATGGCCAGGCCACCGGTCGCGGCCGGCGCGATGCAGCCAGGTTCGCTTGGCATCTCCCAGCTATCGACCGGGCCGGCGGCCTGGCCGGTGCGATCGTCCATGCTGCAGCGCCGGAGCTGCCGCCCCGGAATATCGACCCAGTAAAGCATTCGCTCCTGCGGGTGCCAGAACGGCGATTCTCCAAGCCGGTCCGGCTGCGCCACGGCCACCCGCCATCCGCCACCTGCCGCGCCGGTCACTTCGAGCGCTCCACAGTGATCGTCATTTCCGCGGTCAAGGTCTCGCCCGGCTGCAGCGTGCTCAGTCCCAACCCGTCCGCGTCGGCCCCGGCGGCCACGAGGTTCATCGCGTTGTTGACATGGCTCACCGGTTCGATCGCAATCGAGTCCCGGCCGTCATTGGTGAACACGACCAGCCGGCGCAGGCTGGAGCGGATGCGCACGTCCAGCAATTCATCGCGCAGCTGGACGACGCCGTCCCAGCCGTCGAAGCAGTTGTCGACATCGAGCCCCGCGCAATCGGTGTCCATTCCTCGTGCCGGGCGGCGCGTGGTGGGCAGCTTGTCCGGCCCCATCTCCCAGCGCCCGGTGGCCTCGAATGCGATGCGGCTGCCGGCTCGCTTGACGAAAAATGGGTGCCAGCCCAGGCCGGCGGGGGCCGGCCCGTGCGACTGGTTGGTGAGTGCCAGGGTCAATTCGAGCGCATTGCCACGCAAGCGCAGCGTCTGCGAACTGTCGAACGCGAACGGCCACGCCGCGTCGGTGCGGTGCTCGAACGCCAGCATGACGAAGCTGTCGTCGCTGTCCAGGACGGTCCACGGGCGCTGCCAGCCCACCCCATGGATCGCGTGCGGCTCGGGTGCGTTGTTGCCGACCAGTGGATGGCTGGTGCCTTGCCACTGCAGGGTCGCCCGATCGATGCGATTGGAAAACGGCACCAGCGGATAGCTGGCCGACTGGCGCGGCGACGCCAGCGTTCCTGGCGTCGACCTCAGCACCGGCACGGCATCGAGCCACAGGCCGGCGATGCAGCCGCCCAGTTGGGGCTCGATCTCGCAGACCAGCTTGGCGTCGGATTCCAGTCGGATCATGGTTCAGGCGAGCAATGTAGTCGCATCCACTATATCGCCTGGGTTCCCGCCTGCGCGGGAATGACGCGGTCACGCGCAAATGACGGATGACGCTGGATGAAGTCGAGAAAAAGCCCGCAGGGCTTGCGCGCTGCGGGCTCGGTGTCCAAAGGAGGCTTGCATCTGCCCAGGGCTGCGGCGCCTGGTGGCGCCACAGCCCGCCGGCCTCAGCGGTTGTACGCGGTCTCGCCGTGCGAGCTGATGTCAAGGCCTTCGCGCTCTTCCTCTTCCGAGACGCGCAGGCCGATCAGCAGATCGACGATCTTGTAGGCGATGAAGGCCACCACGCCCGACCAGACGATAGTTGTCAGCACGGCCTGGAACTGGATCCAGACCTGGCCGCTGATCGAGTAGTCAGGGCTCACCTTGTTGGTCACGTAGTCATAGATGCCGATGCCACCGAGCGTGGGCGATGCGAAGACACCGGTGAGAAGCGCGCCCAGGATCCCGCCGACCCCGTGGACACCGAACACGTCCAGCGAGTCGTCGGCGCCGAGCATGCGCTTGAGGCCATTGACGCCCCAGAGGCAGACCAGGCCGGCCAGCAGGCCGATCACCACCGCGCCCATCGGGCCGACAAAGCCGCAGGCCGGCGTGATGGCCACCAGGCCGGCGACGGCGCCGGACGCGGCGCCGAGCATCGACGCCTTGCCCTTGGACAGCGCTTCGCCGCCAATCCAGGAGAGCGTTGCGGCAGCCGTTGCCACCAGCGTGTTCATGAAAGCCAGTGCCGCATTGCCGTTGGCTTCGAGGTTGGAGCCGGCGTTGAAGCCGAACCAGCCGACCCACAGCAGCGAGGCGCCGACCATCGTCAATGTCAGGCTGTGAGGCGTGAGCGATTCCTTGCCGTAGCCGACTCGCTTGCCGAGCACGAAGGCGCCGACCAGGCCGGCGACACCGGCGTTGATGTGCACCACGGTGCCGCCGGCGAAGTCGAGCGCGCCCTTGGCCCACAACCAGCCGCCGGCCGCCGTGACTTTTTCCAGCGAGGCGGCGTCGGTGATGCCGTCCGGACCATCCCAGTACCAGACCATGTGGGCGATCGGCAAGTAGCTGAAGGTGAACCAGATCGCGACGAACAGCAGCACGGCGGAGAACTTGATGCGCTCGGCAAAAGAGCCGACGATCAGCCCGCAGGTGATGGCCGCAAAGGTCGCCTGGAAGGCGACGTAGGTCAGCTCGGGAATCACGACTCCCTTGCTGAAGGTGGCCGCGACCGAATCCGGCGTGATCCCCTTCAGGAAGATCTTGTCGAGGCTACCTATGAACGGGTTGCCGGCGCTGAACGCGATGCTGTAGCCGTAGATCACCCACAGCACGTAGATCATCGCCGAGACGACGAACACCTGCATCAGCACCGACAGCATGTTCTTGCTGCGGACCAGGCCGCCATAGAACAGCGCCAGTCCTGGCAGGGTCATCAGGATCACCAGCACGGTGGCTACCGTCATCCAGGCCGTGTCACCCTTGTTGGGGACGGGGGTGGCCGCGGCGGGTGCGGATGCCGCAGCCGCAGGAGCGGGAGCGGCAACGGCGGCGGC
>JAYUHN010000323.1:0-1530 GCA_043766965.1 Ramlibacter sp.
CCACGTTGCCCAGGATCAGCAGCAGGATCAGCGTGGCGGCCAGGCCTTTGAGCGACATCGAAATGCCCATCAGGTTGAGCTGCGGCGCGTAGCGGTTCAGCAGGCCCAGGGTCAGGTCGACGGCAAACATCACCACCAGCGCGGGCGCGGCCAGCAGCAGCGCCAGCGCCATCAGGTCCGACAGGTGCTGCTCGAACACGCTGACCGCCGACATGCGCAGGTGCAGCCCCGGCTGCGCCAGCGGCCAGACCGCATAGCTTTCGAGCAGCACGCCGACGAACAGCAGGAAGCCGCCGCCAAACATGAACAGGAAGCTCGCCAGGCGCCCGAGCAGCGCGCCGGTGGGGCTGAGTTGCTGGCCCGACATCGGGTCGCTGATCTGGCCGTTCGCCACCGCCACCTTGGTGTCGATGATCGCCCCGGCGGCCTCGAACGCCCAGAGAAAAGCCGCCAGCCCGAAGCCCAGGCCGAGGCCGAGCAGCGCCTCCTTGCCGAACAGGCCGAGCCACTGCGCCGCGTTCAGGTTGCCCAGCGCCAGCGTCGGCTGCAGCGCCAGCGATAGCAGCCCGAGCGACAAGAAGACCGCATTGCGCACCATCGCCGGCACGGTGTCGGGCGAGAACAGCGGCATCAGCAGGAACGCCACCGCCACCCGGGTGCTGGCCAGGCCGGCGAGCAGCGCCACATCGCCCAGCGTGCCGAGCGAAAGCAGGTCGTCCATGGGCGAGGGCGCCGCCGGGTGGGGTTGCGATCAGCGCCGCACCATGCCGGGGAAGCCGGTCATGATGCGGTCGGTGTAGCCGAGCAAGGTGCCACCGAGCAGCGAGGCCGTCAGGAAGATCGTCACGACGATGGCGAAGAACTTGACGGCGTACTGGAAGGTCTGCTCCTGGATCTGCGTGGCGGCCTGCAGGAAGGCGATCAACAGCCCGACCAGCGCGGCCACGATCACCGGTGGTGCCGACAGCACCAGCCCGTGCGACAGCTTGATCCAGCCGTCGACCAGCACGAACAGCAGCAGCTTGAACGGCAGCGAGACGGTGGTCGGGGTGAGCATCTGCATGCCCATCGCCATCAGGATGTTCGAGATCACCAGGTCGATCACCAGGAAGGGCAGGAAGATCAGGAAGCCGATCTGGAACGCGCCCGAGAGTTCGCTCACGGTGAAGGCCGGTAGCACGACGATGAAGTCGCGCTCGGTGAGCTGCGCGGCCTTGTCGGCGGCGAGTGACTTTTGCGCGGTGCGCTGGAAGAAGGCCCGCTCGCGCGGGTTCGAGTGCGCGAGCAGGAAGTCGCGCATCGGCTCCTTCGCCTTGTCGGCCGCCGCCAGCAGCGCGGCAGTCGAGCCGCCCAGACTTTCGAGCGGGCCGACGCGGTCGGCCATCTTCTGCCCGACCGGGAACATGACGTAGATGCTGAGCACGATCGCGATGCCGTTCAGCACGATGTTCGGCGGCGCCTGTTGCAGCCCGAGCGCGCTGCGCAAGAGGCTGAGCACGATGATGATTTTCGTGAACGAGGTGACCATCA
>JAYUHN010000324.1:0-1513 GCA_043766965.1 Ramlibacter sp.
GCGATCGCGCCAGGGCTTGGACTCGTCGTGGAGCACCGACTTGGCTTTGAGGGCCTGCTGAAGCATCACGCCGCTGCTGCGCGAGCGTCCCTTCTCGACCCGCTCGGCGGCGCGGCGGAACAGGTCCTGGCTGCGCCGTGACGCCTGCAGCAGCGCCATGTCGGTCAGTTCCAGCAGTGTCACGCGCAGAAAGCAGGTGATCTCCACGGTCTGGCGCTGCCGCTCTATGCGCGCGGTCATCGACGGGCGCCGCATCTGGACGTGAGCGGCGTAGGCCTGCTGCTTGCTCAGAGCCACGCCGTCCAACGGCCAGCCTTGCACGCCCAGTTCCTTCAACGCGCGGATCTTTTCCAGCGTCTCGGCCATCGTGCTCGGAGAGTGGCGCTTGGGCGGCGTCTTGAGCCACTCAAGCCGGCTGCCGGCGAGCCCTGGTTGAGGCGAATAGCACCAGTCGATCGCCTTGCCGAGGGCGGCCTTGCCGATGCCGGCCTCGATCGTGGCTGCCATGGACGCCTCGGTGGCGTCGAAGGCCTCGCGCGCAAAGTCTGCCAAGCGGCGCTGACCGGGGATGACGATTCGCCGTTCGTACAGCCACATGCGCGCGGTCTCGGCCAGGTCGTCGGGATGGGCGGCCTCGAGCGCGGAAATCGCCAGGACCTTTTGAAGTTGATCGACACCGGCTGCGTCCAGGTCCAGCAGGTCAAGGTAGGTGCGAGCCCATGCCTGGTGTTCGTACAACGTCTGGCGGCGGGCATAGAGGGACCGGAGGCTTGCGATGGTCACAGCCGAGGTCTGAAACGCCTCGCAGACGGCGCGCAGCAGGGTCTTGGGGACCGAAGCAAACCGATCCATCGGCCGACCGCTGGCCCGTAGGAACAGCATCTGGATGGCCGCCGCAACCCGGCGATCGTGGCGGAACCGCTCGGCGACCGCGGCGATGTCGTCTGCACTCAGGCAAAACGATTGCTGGACGTCGAACTCCGACAGCCTGGTGGGCAGGTTCTCCGCGCCGATGAAGCGCTTGGCGAAGGACACGGTGACACCCTTCGGACAGTCGAAACGGCCAATTTACCTGCGTCGGGCGAAGCGCAAATCCCTACCTTCCCAGGCGCATCATCGGGCTGGCTCCGGCCTGGCCAGCGGCCACCGTGTCAATTTGCTGGAAAGATACGATTACCCCTGCTGGGGCAAGTGGTGCGCGGCTTTGCCGGCGGCGCGCAGCCGCACTGCGCTTACGTGTTCGCCAACCGCCGCGCCGACCGGCTGAAGGTGTTGGTGTACGACGGCGTTGGGATGTGGCTGTGCACGCGGCGTCTGCAGGCCGGTGGCTTTGCCTGGCCGGGGAACGCGGCGGGGTCGATGACGCTCACCCCCGAGCAGTTCGACTGGCTGGTGGCGGGCCTGCCGTGGCAGCGCCTGAGCAGCTCGGCGCCCAAGCCGATCACGGTGATCTGAGCGGTGGGTTTTGGCCTGTGCAGATGCGAGCTTGTCCATTGGTGAATGTCTGTCTTCT
>JAYUHN010000325.1:0-1513 GCA_043766965.1 Ramlibacter sp.
GCCCTGCGAGAGCTCGACTGCATGCTGCAGCAGGAAACCAGGCTGATGCGGTCCGCCTCTTTTTCTCCGGTCTGAAACGCCTAGTTGCCGCGGAACATGGCGTTGAGCTCGGCACCGGTGGCTGCGTCCGCGAATCCGTCGAAGCTGCCCTGCGTGGCGATCGTCTGCGCAGCCCGCATGAAGCCGCCCCACGCCGTGCGCGCCATGGCGCCACCGACGCTGACCCGGCGCACGCCCAGCGCCTCGATGTCGCGCAGCGTGAGCTCGGTGGTGGAGCCGACCAGCAGGTTGACGGGCTTGGGCGCCACCGCGGCCACCACGGCGGCGATCTGCTCGCGGGTCTTGATGCCCGGCGCATAAAGGCAGTCGGCGCCGGCTTCGGCGTAGGCCTGCAAGCGGCGGATCGTGTCCTGCAGGTCCGGCCGGCCGACGATGAAGTTCTCGGCCCGTCCGACCAGCAGGGTCTCGCCACCCGTTTCATCGATCGCCCTACGTGCCGCGCGGATGCGCTCCACCGAAGAAGCGATGTCGCGCAGCGGTTCGCCCGCATTGCCGGTCGAGTCTTCGATCGAAAGACCGGCGATGCCGGTGTCCAGCGCCAGCCGCACGTTGCGCCCGACGCCCGCCGCGTCGGTGGAGAAGCCGTGTTCGAAGTCGGCGTTCACCGGCAGCTCGGTCGCGGCGACGATCTCCCGCAGGTGAAGCAGGGTCTCGTCGAGCGACATTTGGCCGTCGGCCTTACCGTGCCGCCACGCCGCGCCCGAGCTGGTGCTGGCCAGCGCCTTGAAACCAAGCCGCTGCAGATAGAGCGCGCTGCCGGTGTCCCACGGATTGGGAAGGACGAAGCAGCCCGATCGGTGCAGCTGGCGGAAGGCCCGCCGGCGGGCGGAGACGGCTTGCGGCGTGAGCATGGGATGGCTCCGGGTTCTGCGGGTGACCAGGGGGTTCGGTTCGCGTCTTCGACGAATCAATTCTATGGCGACCGCATGGATGGCCGCTTCCGGCCGGAAGCGGACGTGAGGCGGGTAACCCGAACTCGCGTTGGAGGCGCTGCACCGCGCGCCATTGGGACGCACAATACGAGTGGTTTGCGCACCACCGGCTGTCCATGGCGGGCGGGCTGGATCGCGCGATCGCCGAGAAGTGCACCACGGCCGCGTGCCCGTCGACATGAAGCTGGACGAGCAGGTGATCTACGACTTCACGATCGAGCTGCACGAAAAGCATGGCGTGGGCGATGGGACTTATCAGCGCGCGGTCAACGCATTTGGTGAGCAAGGCGTCGCGGATCTCATCGCCGTCACCGGCTAACTACGTGCTCGTCGCGATGACGGTGAATGTAGATCGCACGCCGATGCCAGGCGGCGCGGCACTGCCGCTGCCGCGGCTCAAGCGGGGCAGTCGAGCGTTCCGTGAGGCTTCGGCGCGGTGAGCCATCGCGGCACACAGACCGGCTCGGGGCGATTTACCGTGCCTGCCGCAGCAGTCGCTGCACTTTGTCGAGCAGGTCGAG
>JAYUHN010000326.1:0-11135 GCA_043766965.1 Ramlibacter sp.
GGCGGCATCGCCTATTCCGCCCTCGACACCTATGTCCTGCGTGGCAAGGCACCGTGGACCCTGCACCACCATGCCGATCATGAGCAACTCGAGCTCGCGGCGCAGAGCCCGCGCATCGACTACCCCAAACCCGATGGCAAGGTCAGCTTCGACAAGCTCTCATCGGTGTTCGTGTCCAACACCAATCACGAAGAAGACCAGCGCATCCACCTGACTCTGAAGGATGCGTCGGTGCCGATCGCGTTCAATCTCGCCCGCTACGACGCGCCCGAAACGCGCTATTGCCCGGCCGGAGTCTACGAGATTGTCGGTCGCGAGGACGGCAATCCCAAGCTCCAGATCAACGCGCAGAACTGCGTCCATTGCAAGACCTGCGACATCAAGGACCCGACCCAGAACATCGTCTGGATTGCGCCCGAAGGAGGCGGCGGCCCCAACTATGTGAATATGTGAAACACAGTCGAGTTTCTTGCCCCTGGAGAGTCTGTTGAGCGCATCCCTTGAAGAAAGCCTGGCCAGGACGCCGCTGCACGCATTGCATATCGAACTCGGCGCCCGGATGGTGCCGTTTGCCGGTTACTCGATGCCGGTGCAGTACCCGGCGGGCCTGATGGCGGAACACCTGCACACGCGCGCCGCCGCAGGCCTGTTCGACGTATCGCACATGGGCCAGCTGCGGCTGGACGGGCCCCAGGCCGCAGCGGCTTTCGAAAGCCTGGTGCCGGTCGACGCGATCGGCCTCGGCCTGGACCGGCAACGGTACGGACTGCTGCTGACGGACGAAGGCACAATCATCGACGACCTGATGTTCGTCAACCGCGGCGACCACCTGTTCGTGATCGTCAACGGCGCCTGCAAGGCAGCGGACATTGCCCACATCCGGCAGCGCATCGGTTCCCGCTGCGACGTGGTCCCGATGCCGGATCGCGCGCTGCTGGCACTGCAGGGGCCCAAGGCGGTGGACGCGCTGTCGCGCCTGCTTCCCGGCGTTGCCGCGCTGGTTTTCATGACCGGAGCGGCCTTCCAGTGGAACGGCGCCGAGCTGTTCGTCACGCGCAGCGGTTACACGGGCGAAGACGGCTTCGAGATTTCCGTCCCCGCGGCACAGGCCGAAGCACTGGCCCGCGCGCTGCTGGCCCAGGCGGAGGTCAAGCCGGTCGGACTCGGTGCGCGCAATTCGCTGCGGCTGGAAGCCGGGTTGTGCCTGTACGGCAATGACATCGACAGCACGACGACGCCGGTCGAGGCCGCCCTCGCCTGGGCGATCCAGAAGGTGCGGCGCACTGGCGGCGAGCGGGCGGGCGGCTTCCCCGGTTCCGACCGGGTGCTCGCGCAGTTGCAGGACCCCGCCACCGTCATGAGTAAACGGGTGGGCCTGGTCGCCCTGGAGCGGGTGCCGGTGCGCGACCACACGGAACTGCAAGACGGCCAGGGACAGCGCGTCGGCCAGGTTACCAGCGGCCTGCTGGCGCCGACCATCGACAAGCCGGTCGCGATGGGTTACGTCGCGAGGGCGTCCGCCCTGCCCGGCACCCGCCTGCAGGCGATCGTGCGGGGCAAGCCGGTGCCGATGGAGGTCACGACCATGCCGTTCGTGCCGGCCCGTTATCACCGCGGCTAGCTGCCGCCAAAACAATCAAGGAGCAAGCAATGACCGTCAAATACACGTCCGACCACGAATGGGTCCAGTCCGAATCCGCCAGGTCCGCCGTCGTCGGCATCACCGTTCATGCGCAGGATGCGCTGGGCGACGTCGTGTTCGTCGAGCTGCCCGAAACCGGCCGCAGCTACAGCCAGGGCGAAGTGGCCGGCGTGGTCGAATCCGTGAAGGCGGCAGCCGATGTCTACATGCCCGTGAGCGGCAAAGTCACCGCAGTCAACGAGGCGCTGCGAAGCGATCCGTCGCTGGCGAACTCGGACCCGCTGAAGGCCGGCTGGTTTTTCAAGGTGGAGCTGACCGAGCCCTCGCAGCTCGACACGCTGATGGACGAATCGGCATATGCGGAACTGGTCAAGAACGCCTGACTTGTCATCCGCGCTCCCGTCGGTGTCCAGGCCGCATCCTCACAGCCCCTGGATTGCGGGTCGAGTCCGCAATGACAATACTGACTCGTCATTCCGGGCTCGGCCCGGGATCCAGGCGAGTTGCTGAAGCCCTGGATTGCGGATCAGGTCCGCGACGACAATTTCCCTGGAGTCGATGTTGATGCAATCTGCCAGCCCCCTGGACGAACTCGAGAATCATTCCGAATTCATCCCGCGCCATATCGGTATCGACGACGCCGGCGAGCGGCACATGCTGGCCGCGATCGGCGAGTCCTCGCGCCGCGCCCTGATCGACAGCATCGTGCCGCGCTCGATCGCGCGGTCCCGACCGATGAAGCTGCCGGCGCCGGCGGGCGAGGCCGAGGCGTTGCGCGAACTGAAAACGATGGCTGCGAAGAACCAGCTGTTCCGCAATTTCATCGGCCAGGGATATCACGGCACCCACACACCCGGGGTGATTTTGCGCAACGTGCTGGAGAACCCGGCCTGGTACACCGCGTACACGCCGTACCAGGCGGAAATTTCGCAGGGGCGGATGGAAGCGCTGCTGAACTTCCAGACCATGGTCTGCGATCTCACGGCAATGCCCATCGCCAATGCTTCGATGCTCGATGAAGCCACCGCGGCGGCGGAGGCTATGACGCTGGCCAGGCGCAGCGTGAAGAGCAGCAGCAATACTTTCGTGGTGTCCGGCGATTGCCATCCCCAGACGATCGAGGTGGTGCAGACCCGGGCCAGTCCGCTCGGTATCGTGGTGCTGCTCGCGAACTCGGCGGCCGAATGGGAGGCGGCCCTGGACGGCGAGTACTTCGGAGTGCTGGCGCAATACCCGGCGAGCAGCGGCCGCATCGACGACCTGCACGCCGACACCGCCAGGGTGCATAAAAAGCAGGCTGCGTTCATCGTCGCCGCCGACTTGCTGGCCCTCACACTGCTGCTGCCGCCCGGAGAATTCGGTGCGGACATCGTCGTCGGCACGACGCAGCGCTTCGGCATGCCGATGGGAGCGGGTGGACCGCACGCCGCGTACATGGCCTGCCGCGACGAGCTCAAGCGCCACCTGCCGGGCCGGCTGGTCGGCGTCAGCGTGGACAGCCACGGAAACCCCGCCTACCGGCTGGCCTTGCAGACGCGCGAACAGCACATCCGCCGCGAGAAGGCTACTTCCAACATCTGCACGGCGCAGGTGCTGCCCGCGGTGATCGCGAGCATGTATGCGGTCTACCACGGGCCGCAAGGGTTGACCCGGATCGCGCGACGCGTCGCCGCCTTCACCGCCATCCTCTCCAAAGGTCTGGCAGAACTCGGGCACGAACCCCGGCCGGGCGGCGCGTTCGACACGCTGAGCCTCAAGACCGGCGACGCCACCGAGTCGATCCTCGGCCGCGCCCACGCGCTGCGCGCCAACCTGCGGATCTACTTCAAGGAATACATCTGCATCGCACTGGATGAAACCACGACCCGCGACGACGTGGCGCTGCTGTGGAAGATATTTGCCGGCGACGGCCAGCCCCTTCCCGACTTTTCCCGGCTGGAGCAAGGCATTGAGCCGATGATTCCGCCGGCGCTGCGCCGCACCAGCGGCTTCCTCACCCATCCGGTGTTCAACACCCACCACAGCGAGACCGGCATGCTGCGCTACATCCGGTCGCTGTCGGACAAGGACCTGGCGCTGGACCGCAGCATGATTCCGTTGGGCAGCTGCACGATGAAGCTGAACGCCACCAGCGAGATGATCCCGATCACCTGGCCCGAATTCGCGCAGATGCATCCGTTCGCGCCGCGCGAGCAGCTGGCCGGCTATGCCGAGCTAGATTCGCAACTGCGTGCCTGGCTGTGCGAGGCGACCGGCTACGCCGGCGTCAGCCTGCAGCCCAACGCCGGCTCGCAGGGTGAATATGCCGGGCTGCTTGCGATCAAGGCATTCCACGACAGCAAGGGCGACGCACACCGCACCATCTGCCTGATCCCATCCTCGGCCCACGGCACCAATCCGGCCAGCGCGCAGATGGCCGGCATGCAGGTGGTGGTGACGGCCTGCGACGAGAACGGCAACGTCGACCTCGCCGACCTGCAAGCCAAGTGCGAACAGCACAGCGACCGGCTGGCCTGCGTGATGATCACCTACCCCAGCACGCACGGCGTGTTCGAGATGCAGGTCAAGGAGCTGTGCGCGCTGGTCCACCAGCATGGCGGCCGCGTCTATGTCGACGGTGCCAACATGAACGCGCTGGTCGGCGTTGCAGCTCCGGGCGAGTTCGGCGGCGACGTCAGCCACCTGAACCTGCACAAGACTTTCTGTATCCCGCATGGCGGCGGCGGCCCCGGCGTCGGGCCGGTCTGTGTGGTCGAAGACCTGGTGCCTTTCCTGCCCGGACACCACACCGGCGGCATCCCGGGCAAAGTCGGCGCGGTGTCGGCGGCGCCCCTCGGCAATGCCGCTGTGTTGCCGATCAGCTGGATGTATTGCCGCATGATGGGCGCCGACGGCCTGAAGCTGGCGACCGAGATCGCGATCCTGTCGGCCAACTACATCAGTGCGCGGCTGAAGGACCATTACCCCACGCTGTACGCGAGCGCCAACGGCCATGTGGCGCACGAATGCATCCTCGACCTGCGGCCGCTGAAGGAGACCAGCGGGGTCACGGCCGAGGACGTCGCCAAGCGGCTGATCGACTACGGCTTCCATGCGCCGACGCTGAGTTTTCCGGTGCCGGGCACGCTGATGGTCGAGCCGACCGAAAGCGAGACGCTGGGCGAGATCGACCGCTTCGTCGGCGCGATGGTCGCCATCCGGGACGAGATCAGGCGCATCGAGGTCGGCGACTGGCCGCGGGACGACAACCCGCTCAAGAACGCACCGCACACGGCAGCCAGCCTGCTCGTGCCGCAATGGACCCATGCCTATCCGCGCGATGTCGGCGCGGCCATGCACGGCCAGGCGGCGCACGCCAAATACTGGTCGCCGATCGGGCGCGTCGACAACGTGTACGGGGACCGCAACCTGTTCTGCTCCTGCATCCCGATCGCAGATACCGCCTGACCGGGCCGCGCGTCCGCGCACGGTCAAGGTGCGGACCGGCTAGGCGGCCACGGGCTGCAACGCGGGCAGCGTGAACGAGTCCATCGCGAGGATGCCGTACATCACTTCGCGCGTGACATAGCCCGGTCGCACCGGCTGGTCCACGACACCGAATCCGCCCGCGCCGAGTGCGAAGAACAGCGGCAGGAAGTGCTCGTCGCTTGGGTGCGCGCGCAGGGCGTGCGGCGCCTGCCGGCGGTAGTCGAGCAGCGCCGCAAGATCGCCGCGTTCGATCGCGGCCTCGATCCACCGGCTGAACTCGGTCACGTAAGGTTCGGGCGTCCGTTGGCCGCCGAAGAACTCGGACAGGTTGTGGGTCATGCTGCCGGTGCCCGCGACCAGCACGCCGCGCTCGCGCAGCGGCTGCAGCGCCTGGCCCATCGCATACACCTGCGCCGGCCCCCAGCTGGCAGGCAGCGCGACCTGCACCACCGGCACGTCGGCGAGCGGAAAAAGGTGCAGCAACGGCACCCATGCGCCATGGTCGAACGGACGCTTTGCATCCGGCTGCGCTTCGATCCCTTGCGCGCGCAGCAGGCCGGTCACTTCGTCGGCCAGCTCGGGCGCACCGGCTGCCGGGTAGTCAAGCTGGTACAGGGCCGGCGGAAAGCCGCCGAAGTCATGCCAGGTGGTCGGCTTCGGGTTGGTCATGACGGCGGGCGAAGGCGCCATCCAGTGCGGCGACATGATCACGACGCCGCGCAGCGACGTACCGGCCATGCCGCGCAGCCGCTGGCCGAGCCGGGTCAGGGCGGGACCGCTCTCGCCCGGTTCGATGGCGAACAGCGGCGCACCGTGGGAAATGAAAAGCGCGGGCAAGGAGGCAGTGGACATCGGGTGCTCCCGGACGGTTGAACCAGCGCAGATGATGCCTCGCGTCGGGACGAGAGGCGCCGCCCCCGCTGCAAGCTGCCGCGGGGACGAGGGACAATCGGCCATGGACGCCACTCGCCTGTTCCCGATCCTGCCACGCAGGTGCCGCTGTTGAGCCTGCGACGCGTTGGCTGGTTCGTAGCCGTCGGCACTGCGGCGGCCGCCGTCCATCTCGCCACCGTCATCGCGCTGGTGCGCTGGGCCGGATGGTCGCCGGCCACGGCCAACGTTGTCGGCTGGCTGCTGGCTTTTGTCTGCTCGTTCGCCGGCCACCACCGGACCACGTTCCGCGATGCCGATGCGCCGGTGGCTCGCGCCGCGGGCAGGTTCTTCGCGGTTTCGGCCCTGGGCTTCGCGGCCAACCAGGCTGCCTATGTGCTGCTGCTGCGGCTGCCATGGCTGCGGTATGACCTCGCGCTGGCCCTGGTGCTGGTCGCCGTTGCCGCGATGACATATCTGCTGGGCCGGCGCTGGGCCTTCCAGCCCGCCGGCCGCTAGCCACCGCTAACGCCAGCGAACCAGTTTGTACGATGGCGTCGCCGCGACCGGCGTGAACTGGTCGCGCAACGACTGGGTCAGCAATTCCCACCGGTCGTTGGCGATGATCACGTACGCCGGTTTGCCGTCCGCGAAATCCCCCAGGTCCTCCGCATAGCGCAGCGACCGGGCCCGCCCCTGCGCATAGAAGTCGGTCGAGAACGACACGGCCGGAACTTCCAGCAACGGCTCGCCCGGCCTGGCCGCGCTCTCGTAGGCACGGACCAGCGCGAGCTGCGAATGCCGCTCGAACTGCTTGCTCTTGTCGCCCGCCACCAGCAACACGGGCACGGACACGGCGAGCGCGATCAGCACCACGGCGAGCAGCCGGTCCATCCATCGCGGCGCGGCGGTGGCGGCGGTCCATCCGGCGCAGAGCAGCGCCAGCGCCGGCAGCGACGGCAGCACGTAGGTCAGCAGGATGTTGCTCGCAAGGGTGAAGAATACGCACGGCCACAAGGCCCACAGCAATAGATAGCGACGCTCGGACACCGCCAGCATGGTGGTATGGCGAACTCGCCCGCCGGCCAGCCAGGCGATCGGCAGCACCACGATCCAGGGCAGGGTCGAGGCGGCGGCGTAGAGCCAGATCGTCCCCTTGGCCATGCCATGGGCGTTGCTGTACAAATCGCCGTTCCAGCCCGGGACCAGAAACCGGCTGATGTGTTCGCCGACGATGAAGTACTGCAGGAAGCCCGGGCTGCGCTGCTCCGCCAGCAGATACCACGGCAGCGTGACGATCGTCACCGCCAGCAGCCCGGCGATCCACGGCACCTGGCGCCAGGCGCCACGCCACTCGCGTTGCCACAGCACCCATGCAAGGATCGGGGGACCGGCCACGACCAATGCCAGCGGCCCCTTCGCCAGCAAGCCGATGGCAAGTCCGCCGAACAACGTGACGGCGGCCGCAATCCCGCCGCGGCCCTGCAGGCGCCACCAGAAGCCCGCCATGATCAGCGTCGTGCCCAGCACCAGCGCCATGTCGGTCATCACGGCGCCAACGGACAGCAGGAATAGCAGCGAACCGGCAAGCAGGGCCACCGCATGCCACGCCAGCCGGCGCGACTGGTCGCGGCCCTGCAGCCACACCAGCGCCACGACACCGATACCCATGAGGTAGTGGGGCAACCGCGCCCCCATGGCGTTCACGCCGAGCAGCTTCAGCCCGATCGCAGTCGCCCAGAACGACAGCGCGGGCTTGCTCCAGAACGGGCGCATATCGTCCAGCCATGGCGTCACCCAGTCGCCGCTCTGCGCCATGCGCCGGGCGATGTCTGCGTAGCGGGCCTCGGTCATGTCCATCAGCGGGTAAAAGGCGAACGAGGCCAGCCGCGCCAACGCCAGCAGGCAGATCGCCACCAGCAGCAGGCGGCTGGTGCGATCGCGTTCAAGCTCAGGAGTCATGGCCCATTGTGGTGCCAGCCCATCAACCGTAGGGCGCGCAGGGGAGTCGCACGCCGGGCCACGAGTGCTGTTTTTTGTGAGAAATGGCAGACATTGCGTGGCAGCGGCACCTGCGTCACCGCAGCCGTGCGATCATCTCCTCATCGCGCCCGGGAGCGCAAGGAGACTGGCTTGAGGTTGATGGCCTTTGTGGTCGAAGACAATGCGGCGATTCGCGAGAGCCTGGTGGAGGCGCTGGCCGAACTCGCCGATGTGGGCACCGCCGGCGTGGCCGGCAGCGAAAAGTCGGCCATCGACTGGCTCTGTAATCCGGCCAATGAATGGAACATCGCGATCGTCGACCTCACGCTCGAGCGCGGTGGCAGCGGCTTCGGTGTGCTCAGTGCCATCCGCGACCGCAAGCCGGGACGCAAGGTGGTGGTTCTTACCGGCGGCGCCGATCCGGACGTGCGGCGCCGGTGCGAGGCGCTGGGCAGCGACGGGGTGTTCGACAAGTCGATCGAAACCGACGCCCTGATCGAGTATTGCCAGAATCTTTCGGCCCGCCCCGGCGCCTGACTCCGGTGCCGGCGCGATGCGCCGATGTCCGAAGATCGCATGTCCTGGCCCCACAAATGAAAGACCTGGCCGTACTTGTCGTGGACGATAACCCGGATCACCTGGAGCTGACGGTGATGGCTCTGGGAGAGTGCTGCGATCCCGAGCGCATCGTCACCGCCCAGGATGGCGTGGAAGCGCTTGACTACCTGCTGGGTCGGGGCGGCCACAGCGGCCGCGACATCCGCCAGCAACCCAGGCTGGTGATCCTCGACATGAAGCTGATCCGCCTGAACGGGGTCGAGGTGTTGCGTGCCATCCGCGCCGATCCCTGCACGGCCGCCATCCCGGTCATCATGCATTCCTCGTCGATCGAAAAGGCCGACATCGCGGCCTGCTACGCCGGTGGCGCCAACAGCTACGTGCGCAAGGCCACCGACTTCGACGAACTGCGTCGCAAGATGCGGCAGGTGCACGATTTCTGGGTGACCGTGAACGAGCGCTTCCGCCCTTCCAGCGTCTGATGTTTGGACGCGCCACGCGCGGGGCTCAGGGGCTCGCGGCGATCTGGCGCAACGACTGCTCGAAGACCTCGGTCGGCTGGCCGCCCTGGATCAGGTGGCGGCCGTTGACGATCACGGCCGGCACGGCGTGAATGCCGTTGTCCAGGTAGAACCGCTCGCGCTCCCGGACCTCGGAAGCGAAGGCGTCGCTCTCCAGGACTGTCCGTGCCGCAGTTGCATCCAGGCCGGCGGCCGCCACCGCCGACAGCAGCACTTCGTTGTCCTCCGGGCTTTTGCCGTCGGTGAAATACGCCCGCAACAATGCATTCTTCAGCGCGTGCTGGCCCGCCGAATTTTGCAATTCGGCCCAGTGCAGCAGGCGGTGCGCATTGAACGTGTTGAAGATACGGCCGCGACCCTCTTTGCGAAAAGTGAATCCGACGCTCTCGCCACGTTGCCGGATGGCTTCCCGCGAGGCCTGCTGCTGTTGCGGCGTTGAGCCGTATTTCTGCGTCAGATGCTCGGTGATGTCCTGGCCGCCCACAGGCATCTGCGGGTTCAGCTCGAACGGCTGAAAGTGGAGCTCGGCGTCGACCTCGTCGCCCAGGTTCTGCAGCGCCTGCTCGAGCGAAGCGAGGCCGATGGCACACCACGGACAGGAAATGTCGGACACGAAATCGATGGTGAGCTTGGTCGTCATGGACAGCTTCGCGAATCAGGCTGGAACGAACGCCGTCAGAACGAGGCCAACGCCGCGATCGCGAGCGGATAGCCCTGCACGCCGAGGCCCGCGATGACCGCCCGCGCCGCCGGCGAGATGAACGAATGGTGGCGGAACGTTTCCCGGGCATGGACGTTGCTGATGTGCAGCTCGATCAGGGTCACGCCCGCCCCCTTGATCGCGTCGTGCAGCGCGATGCTGGTGTGGGTGTAGGCGCCGGCATTGAGGACCACGCCGGCGACCGTCCCCTGCTGCTGGCCGCGGCCCGCTTCCTGGATCCAGTCCACCAGCACGCCTTCATGGTTGCTCTGGCGAAAGTCCAGCTTGAAGCCATGCGTCGTGCAGGCCTGCGCGCACAATTTTTCGACTTCCGCCAGCGTGTGCGAGCCGTACACCTGCGGCTCGCGCGTGCCGAGCAGGTTGAGATTGGGACCATTCAGGACCAGGGCTGTTTTCATGAGGTGAGTGGACCGGGATCGGCTGAGAGCTTAGCAAACCGCAGCCGCCGGCTCCACCGGCCCCTTGCCCCGGGTCCGCGCTCAGCTGCCAACGTCCCGGTCACTGGCAGCACCACACCCGTGATGTAGCTGGAGCACACCGGCGACGCCAAAAAAACGTAAGCCGGCGAAAGCTCTTCCGGCTGCGCCGGCCGCTTCAGGTCGGTGTCCTTGCCGAGTCCGCGATTCTCCCGGGCGACTGGTCGGCTGGATTGAGCGGCGTCCACGCCGGGCCGGGCGCCACCGCGTTGACCCGGATTCCCCGGTCGATCAGGTTGCTGGCAAGCGACATCGTGAACGCGTGGATCGCGCCCTTGGTTGCCGAATAATCCAGCAGCTGCTTGCTGCCCTGAAGCCCGGTGACGGAACCGGTGTTGATGATCGAGGCACCCTGCTTCAGGTGCGGCAACGCGGCGCGAGCCATCTTCATGTAGCCGAAGATGTTGGTGTGGAAGGTCTCTTCCATCCGCTCGTCGGTGATGTCCTCCAGGGACTGGGCATGCAGCTGAAAGGCCGCGTTGTTCACCAGCACGTCGAGCTTGCCGAATTCGGCGACGGTGTCTTCGACTGCCTGGCCACAGAACACCGTGTCCTTCACGTTGCCCGGAATCAGCAGGCAACGCCGACCCTCTGCTTCCACATGGCGCAACGTCTCTTGTGCGTCCTCATGCTCGTTGAGGTACACGATGGCGACGTCGGCGCCTTCCCGGGCAAACAGCACGGCGACGGCACGTCCGATGCCCGAATCGCCGCCGGTAATGAGCGCTGTCATGCCGTCGAGTTTTCCGCTGCCCCGGTACGCGGGTGCCTCGAAGCGCGGCTTGAGCTGCATCTGCGCCTCCAACCCGGGCTTTTGCAGGTGCTGGGCCGGCATCGGGTTGACCGGCTGTTCGCGGACGCCGGTCTGCACCGGTTTGCCGCCTTTTTCCTTGCCC
>JAYUHN010000327.1:0-4208 GCA_043766965.1 Ramlibacter sp.
TGACGGCGCAGGACGTGGTCTACACGTACAAGCGCATCTTCGATCCGAAGGTCAAAAGTCCCAGTCTGAGCGACCTGGAGGAGCAGACCATGCTGGGCCTGGCAGCGCTGCGCAAGCAGGCCCAGACCAGCGGCAAATTCGACTACGACCGCGAGGTCGACGGCCTGCGAGCCCTGGACCGCTACACGGTGCAGTTCAAGCTCGCCGAATCCAGGCCACGGTTTGTCCTGACGCTGGCCGACCCGGGCATCTACGGCATCGTCGCGAGGGAAGTGGTGGAAAAGTACGGCGACCAGATCATGGAACACCCGGTCGGGACCGGGCCGTTCCTGCTTCAGGAATGGCAGCGCTCGTCCAAACTGACGTTTGCCCGGAACCCGAACTACCGCGAGGAGTATTACGACGAGGAAGCGCCCGCCGACGACGCTGCCGCCAAGGCGCTTGCGGCTCGCATGAAGGGCAAGCGTTTGCCGATTGTTGACAAGGTGGTCGTTTCCATCATCGACGAGCCGCAGCCGCGCTGGCTGTCTTTCTTGAACAACGAGCACGACCTGATGGAAGGGCTGCCCGCGAGTTTCGCCACTTATGCCATCCCGAATAACAAGCTTGCTCCCAACCTGGCCAAGCGCGGCATCCAGATGCATCGGGAGGCGCTCTCCGACATCGCGCTGATGTACTTCAACATGGAAGATCCGCTTGTCGGTGGCTACACACCGCAGAAAGTTGCACTGCGCCGAGCCATCGCGCTGGCCTACAACAGCGAGGAAGAAGTGCGGCTGGCCCGCCATGGCCAGGCCATCGTGGCGCAGGGCCCGATCGTTCCCGGCACCTCGGGCTTCGACCCCGCTTTCCGCTCGGAGATGGGTACCTTCGACCGGGGACGCGCGACGGCTCTGCTGGACATGTACGGCTACACCGACAAGGACGGCGACGGCTGGCGCGACCAGCCGGATGGCAAGCCGCTGGTACTGGAAATGCACACGCAAGGCAGCTCGGACTCCCGCGAGCGGGACGAGATCCTCAAGAAGAACATGGATGCCATCGGAGTCAAGGTCGAATTCAAGATCGGCAAGTGGCCCGAGCAGCTCAAGGCAGCGAGGCCGGGCAAGCTGATGATGTGGCAACTGGGCTTTTCCGCCAGCAACCCCGACGGGGGCAACATCCTGCAGCTGGGCACGACCAACCAGGTCGGCCAGCAGAACCTGGCTCGCTTCCAGAACCCGCAGTTCGACAAGCTTTACGACCAGCAGTCGCTGATGGAGGACGGGCCGGAACGTAACGCCGTGATGAAGCAGGCGGTGAAGATCATGATTGCCTACATGCCCTACAAGGTGAGGACCCACCGGATTGGCACCGACCTGATGCAGCCCTGGCTGATCGGTTACAAACGCCATCCGAACGCGCGCGAATTCTGGCGCTATGTCGACGTCGACACTACGCTTCTTCCGCGCTGAGCAAAACAACTCCAGGAATTGCCATGCAGCCACCTTTTTTAGCGCCATTCACGGCCTTGACGCTCGGCCTCTTGCTGGTCTTGCCCGTGCCGGCGGCGGTGATTCCGCCAGGCATTCAGTTGCATTCCACGCAAACCCTGGTCCGCAACAATGGCTCTGAGCCCGAAACGCTGGACCCGGCGCTGGCCGAATCGGTGGGTGCGAACAACGTGACGCGCGACCTGTTCGAGGGACTGACGGCCAACGACAGCGCCGGCAAGCTGGTCCCCGGCGTCGCTGAAAGCTGGAAGCAGACCGACTCCACCACCTGGGTGTTCAAGCTGCGGCAGAACGCGAAGTGGTCCAACGGCGACCCGGTGACCGCGCCGGACTTTGTCTTCGCCATCCGCCGCTTTGTCGATCCTAAAACCGCGTCGACCTACGCGTCCACCTTTGGCGTCTTCCTGGCCAACGGCAAGGAGGTCGCGCTCGGCAAGATGCCGTCCCCGACGATCGGCGTGAAGGCCATCGACAAGTACACGCTCGAAGTCAAGACCGCCTTTCCGGTGAGCTTCCTGCCCAGCCTGATGGCGAACAACAACCTGGGGCCGGTGCATCAGGCGTCGCTGGAAAAAGCCGGCAAGGACTGGACCAAGCCGGGCAATCTGGTGAGCAACGGCGCCTTCATGCTCAAGGCCTGGCAGGTGAACAGCAAGATCATGCTCGAGAAAAACCCGAACTACTGGGACGCGAAGAACGTGCAGCTGACGCAGGTGACCTACCTGCCGGTGGAAGACGGCAACGCCGACGTGAAGCTGTACGAAACCGGTGAGAACGAATGGGTCAACCAGTTGCCGCCGGGCACCTACGAGCAGTACAAGAAGCAGTTCCCGAAGGAAATCCGCAACTCGCCCATCATCGGCCTGCGCTACTACTCTTTCCAGACCCAGAATGCCGCGTTCAAGGACGTGCGCGTGCGCAAGGCGCTGTCGATGGCGCTGGACCGCGACATCCTGGCGCAGCGCATCACCGCCGACGGCCAGGCCCCCGCCTATGGCCTTATCGTCAAGGGCCTGGAAGGCGCCGACGTCACCGCTTACGACTGGGCGAACTGGCCGATGGACAAGCGCGTCTCCGAAGCCAAGGCGTTGCTGGCCCAGGCCGGGGTCAAGCCCGGCACCAAATTCACCTTCTCGTACAACACCAGCGAATACCACAAAAAGATGGCGATTTTCGCGGCCTCGGAATGGAAGACCAAGCTCGGCCTGGGCATCGAGCTGGAGGCGATGGAATTCAAGGTCTTGCTCAAGAAGCGCCATGACGGAGATTTCCAGATGGCACGCAACGGCTGGCTGGCCGATTACAACGACGCTACCAGCTTCCTCGCGCTGGTGCGCTGCGACTCCGACCAGAACAACAACTTCAACTGCAATCGCAAAGCCGAGGAACTGATCACGCAGGGCACGGCCCAGACCGACCAGGCAAAACGCAAGGCGCTGCTCACACAGGCCGCGACCATGATCATGGAGGACTATCCGATCATCCCGCTGCTGCAGTACTCGCTGCCCCGACTGGTCAAGTCGTATGTCGGCGGCTATTCACTGGAGAACGCACAGGACCGCTTCCGCAGCAAGGACCTTTACATCCTCAAGCACTGACCGTCGCCCATGTGGTCCTACACCCTGCGGCGCCTGCTGGCGACGATTCCCACCCTGCTGGCGGTCATCACCGTCAGTTACGTCCTGCTGCACGCCGCGCCGGGCGGTCCGTTCGACAGCGAGCGGATCGTGTCGGCGGCAGTGCTGGCCAACCTGCAGGCGAAGTACCACCTGGATTTACCGCCCTGGCAGCAGTACCTCTACTACCTCAACAACCTGCTGCACGGTGACCTCGGCGCTTCGTTCCGCTACGCCGACTGGTCGGTAAATGACCTTGTGGCTGCCGCGCTGCCGGTGTCGGCGTCGATCGGGGGCACCTCGCTGCTGCTGTCATTCGTCTTCGGCGTCGGCCTCGGAATCGCAGCCGCCCTGCGCCAGAACAGCGCCGCGGATTACGCCGTGATGCTAATCGGCAACCTGGGCAGCGTGTTCCCATCCTTCGTGATCGGGCCGGTGCTGGTGCTGGTGTTCGGGATCACGCTTCAGTGGTTGCCGGCCGGCGGCTGGGATGCGTTCGCGCCGCGCTTCATGATCCTGCCGATCGCGTTGCTTACTTTCATCAACGTCGCGACCATCGCCCGCGTCATGCGCGGCAGCCTGATCGAGGTGCTGCACAGCAACTTCATACGCACCGCGCGCGCCAAGGGCCTGCCGATGCGCACCATCATCTTGCGCCATGCGCTCAAGCCTGCCTTGCTGCCGGTGGTGTCGGTGATTGGCCCGCTGGCCATTTCATCGATCACCTCGGCCATCGTGACCGAGTCGGTGTTCTCGTTGCCGGGTCTGGGCAAACTGATCGTCAACGGCGCCGCGAACCGCGACTACACGCTGGTGCTCGGGCTGGTGGTGCTGGTGACGGTGATTGCCGTCCTGTTCAATCTGCTGGTCGATCTGGCCTACGCCATGCTCGACCCGAAGATCCGCTACTGATTCGGGGACGACATGTTGCTGAAGAAAAGAAACGATTCGCTGGTCGCCGCCTTGGGCAGCAGCCTGGACCAGAGCCTGGAAAGTGCCGTGGCAGGGCGCAGCCCCTGGGCCGATGCGCGCGGGCGCTTTGTGCGCAACAAGGCCGCGCTGATCTGCCTGTGCCTGCTGCTGCTGATCACGCTGACCT
>JAYUHN010000328.1:0-1502 GCA_043766965.1 Ramlibacter sp.
CTATCGGCTCGGAGTTGAGCCGGAACCTAACTTGACCGCACAGGCAGTTGCCTAGATAGGGTGCTGACATGGTCGTGGCGCTCCCTGGGGACACCTAACTCAATGTAGCTCGTCCAATATCTTGCAAAGACAGGATATCCGCCAGAATATTGCCATCAGATCGACGTAGAACGGCTAGCGGCAATGCGCGCCAGCCCTTGCCAGATTTGGACGAGAAGGACATACTGTATTTATTGACAGCTACGGATTCAGCCATGAAACCCGACCTCCATATTCCGCAGTCGCTGCGCCTGCTGGATCAACTGCGTGAGGTGCTGCGGTACAAACACTATAGCTTGCGCACCGAGCAGGCTTACCTTTACTGGGTGCGTTTTTTTGTTCGCTGGCATGGTCGCGACGGCACCATGCGGCATCCCAAATGCATGGCCGCCGACGAGGTCCGTGCATTCCTGACGATGCTTGCCACCGAGCGGAATGTGTCGGTGTCGACCCACAACCAGGCCCTGAGCGCACTGCTGTTCCTGTATCGAGAAGTGCTGGGGGTCGATCTTCCATGGCTGCAGGATCTCAAACGCCCAACCCGTCCCCGGCGAATTCCCTCCGTCCTGACGCAGCCGGAGGTCGTCGCATTGCTCAGCGCGCTGGATGGAGACGTCGCATTGCTCGGCAAGTTGTTGTATGGCACGGGCATGCGTCTGATGGAAGGCCTGCGGCTGCGCGTCAAGGATCTGGATTTCGATCGGCAGGCCATCATGGTCCGTGAGGCCAAGGGCGGAAAAGACAGGGTGGTGATGTTGCCGCGCAGCTTGCTCGCATCGCTCAAGGCGCAGCTCGCGGCCGGCCGTGTCCGCTGGGAGCAAGACCGCCAGCGCGGGGTATCCGGCGTCGCAGTGCCGGACGCCCTGGCACTGAAGTATCCGGATCTGGGGCGGCGGTGGGGATGGTTCTGGGTGTTTCCCGCCCCGGCCTTGTCGCTCGATCCACGCTCGCGCATCGAGCGGCGGCACCATCTGTACGAAGAGCGTCTGCAACGGGCGATCAAGCTGGCCTGCGCGGCTGCCGGCATTCACAAGCCGGTCTCTGTCCACACCCTGCGCCACTCCTTCGCCACGCACCTGCTGCAGGCCGGCACGGACATCCGCACGGTGCAGGAGTTACTGGGCCACAGCGACGTCAGCACGACGATGATCTACACCCACGTGCTGAAAGTCGCCGGCGGCGGCGCGACGAGTCCGCTCGATGCACTGGCGACAGCGCTGTCCCCGCCGGAGTGCCGCGAACCAGAAGCGCTCTACGCCTGACTACGCTTGCCGCCTGCCGCTACATCCCGATGATTTCCTCAAAGCGCTCTGCCGCCGCCTCGCCCGACTGCTGCTGCAGCGCCCACATGTCCGCGTAGCGGCCGCCCTTAGCCAACAGCGCGTTGTGGTTGCCGCGCTCGAGGATGCGGCCGGCGTCCAGCACCAGGATCTCGTGCGCATCGACCACGGTCGACAGCCGGT
>JAYUHN010000329.1:0-4187 GCA_043766965.1 Ramlibacter sp.
CGGTGCGCTGGCGGCGTCGGGCAGTGCGGTGTCGGGCCCCGCTGCTGGCGCCTGGAGGAGGACGGTGGGTGCTTGCGCGGTGACGGCGCCTGGGCTCGGCCCGGAGCCGCCGCAAGCGGCCAGGACGGCGGCTGCGAAGATTGACGCGAGCGTCAGGGACCATGTTCTGGAATCGGAATTCACTGGGGGTTCTCCTTGTGAGTGGGATCGCGACTCCTTGTGGGTGTCCCGAACGCTGGATGGTGGACGCTGACGGCACGGCCCGATCCGATGTTCTCGAACCGGCCCGGGCCTGATTCCGGCACAGCCGGCCGAGCCCGTCAATGGGGCCAACGATGAGGCTGGCTGCGGACGAGCAGCCACGGGCCGTCACGCTTGGGTAACGGTTTGTAGCGTCAGCGAAAGCGCCGATCCCGACGCGGACGTCAAGGGGTCCGCGCAGGCGGGCGGCCCGCTTCCGCAGAAGAAGTAAGCTCTCGCAGCAATGAAACTGGAGAGTCACCCTTGAAAAATCTGCCGCGCATCCACCCGGAGCGCCTGCCAGAATTGCTGCGCCGCATGCCGAAGGCGGAGCTGCACGTACACATCGAGGGAACGCTGGAGCCCGAACTGATCTTCGCGCTGGCGCGGCGAAACAGCGTGCTTCTGCCGTATGACGACGTGGAAGACCTGCGCCGCGCTTACGCGTTCACCGATCTGCAAAGCTTTCTCGACATCTATTACGCTGGCGCCAGCGTGCTGTTCACCGAAAAGGACTTCGAGGACATGGCCCGCGCCTACCTCGAACGCGCCGCCGCAGACAACGTGGTCCACGCCGAAATTTTCTTCGACCCGCAGACCCATACCGCCCGCGGCATTTCGATGGAAACCGTGATCAACGGCCTGCACCGCGCCTGTTGCGACGCGCGCGACGAGCAGGGGGTCGATGCTTCGCTGATCCTGTGCTTCCTGCGCCACCTGAGCGAGGAAGCGGCGTTCGAGACGCTGGAACAGGCCTTGCCGTTGCGCGACAAGTTCATCGGCGTCGGACTCGATTCGAGCGAAGTCGGCCATCCGCCCGAGAAATTCGCGCGCCTCTTTGCCCGCTGCCGCGAGCTGGGCCTGCACCTGGTGGCGCACGCCGGCGAGGAAGGACCGCCCGAGTACGTCTGGACCGCACTCGACCTGCTGAAGGTGGAGCGCATCGACCACGGCGTGCAGTCGACCAGGGACCCGGCCCTGATGCGGCGGCTGGCGCAGGACCGCATCCCGCTCACGGTCTGTCCGCTCTCCAACCTCAAGCTGCGCGTGTTCCCCGGGTTGGCGGAGCACAACATCGGCGAGCTGCTGGAGGCCGGACTGGTGGCGACGATCAACTCGGACGATCCCGCCTATTTCGGCGGCTACATGAACGACAACTTCCTGCAGACGTTCGCCGCCACCGGGCTGTCGGCGCCGCAGGCTTTCCAGCTGGCCTTGAACAGTTTCGAAGCCAGTTTCGTCAGCAGGACCGCCAAGCGCCACTACTGCGAAATGCTGGAAGGTGCTTTCGCGTCGTTCGTCTGAAGCTGTCATCCCGAATCCCTGCCGGATAAAATCGGGCAGCGCCGTCCCTTCGCTATTCTTCAAGGGGCCATGTCGAGGCCCACCATGTACAAAAACCTCGCCGCCGCGTTTGCGGCTGCCTGCTGTTTCTCCGCCACCGTTCATTCCCAGACCGTCGCACCCTTGAAGGTCGGCTTCGTCTATGTCACGCCGGTCACCGATGCGGGCTGGGTGCGCCAGCACGAAGAGGGTCGCAAGGCCGTCGACGCCGCGTTCGGCTCCAGGGTCAAGACGACGTATGTGGAGAACGTCTCTGAAGGGCCGGACGCGGAGCGTGTCATCCGCGACCTGGCCGTGACCGGCCACAAGCTGATCTTCACGCCCAGCTTCGGCTACATGGAACCGACGCTGAAAGTGGCCAGGGAGTTTCCGGACGTGAAGTTCGAGTCCATCACCGGCTACAAGACAGCGCCCAACGTCGCGACCGCCAACGCGCGCTACTACGAAGGGCGTTACCTGGCCGGCATCGCGGCCGGCCGGATGACGACCAGCAACGTGATCGGCTACGTCGCCGGTTTCCCGATTCCGGAGGTGCTGCAAGGCGTCAACGCCTTCACGCTGGGCATGCGCACGGTCGCGCCGCGGGCCGTGGTCAGGGTGGTGTGGCTGAACACCTGGTTCGATCCCGCGCGCGAGCGGGACGCCGCGATGGCGCTGTTCAACCAGGATGCGGACGTGATTGCCTTCCACACGGCCTCGACGGCGGTGATGGCTGCGGCGCAGGAGCGGGGCAAGCTGGCCGTGGCCTACCACTCCGACATGCGCAAGGTCGCGCCCGACGCGCAGCTGGTGGCGGTCACGCACCACTGGGGCGACTATTACAAGCGGCGGGTGCAGGCGGTGCTCGATGGCAGCTGGAAAAGCGGCAATGTCTGGGGCGGCGTGAAGGAAGGGATGATCCGCGTCGGCGATTTCGGCACGCAGGTCCCGCGGGCGGTCCAGGAGGAGGTGCTGGCGCGCCAGCGCGACATCGCATCGGGCAAGCTCAAGCCATTCGCCGGCCCGATCGTGGACAACGAGGGCAAGTCCGTGGCCGGCAAGGGCAAGTCGCTGACCGATGCCCAGATCCTCGGTATGAACTATCTCGTAGCGGGCGTCGCCGGAAAGATCGCAAAATGACAGCATGAGGCACGAAGGCTGTCATTGCGGGCTCGACCCGCAATCCACCCCTGCGTGCGCCGCGGTCAGTCCCGAACTCCTGGATGCCGGATCAAGTCCGGCATGACAAACACATGAAAGCATTCCGAGCCGCGATCCTGCATTTCGCCGACGACCATTCGGCTGTGTATGAGGAAGACGGAATGCTGGTGGTCGGGCCGGACGGCCACGGGCGCCAGGTGGTCCGCGCTGTCGGCCCGTATGCGCAGCTCGCGGGCAAGCATCCCGGTGTGGCGGTGGAACATCTACCCGGCAGGATCATTGCGCCCGGCTTCATCGACCTGCACATCCACTTTCCCCAGATCGACATGATCGGGTCTCCATCCGCCGGCCTGTTGCCGTGGCTTGAGAACTACACCTTTCCGCACGAGGCGCGGTTTTCCGACCAGGGCCATTCCGACACCATGGCGTCGGTGTTCCTCGACGAACTCGCGCGGCACGGTGTCACGACGGCGCTGGCATTCTGTACGTCGCATCCGGCGTCGGTCGACGCGTTGCTTGCCGAGTCGCAGCGGCGCGGCCTGCGCATGATCGCCGGCAAGGTGCTGCAGGACAGGCATTCTCCCGATGGCGTGCGCGATGAGACCGAACGATCGCTGCTCGACACCGAGGCGCTGATCCGGCGGTGGCATGGCAAGGACCGACTCGGCTACGCCATCACACCGCGCTTCGCCCCGAGCTGCAGCGAGCCGCAGCTGCGCGGCGCAGGTGAACTGGCGGCTAAGTACCCGGACGTCTGGATCCAGTCGCACGTGGCGGAAAACAAGGACGAGGTCGCCTGGGCCCGCCGTCTGTTTCCGCAAGCCCGCAGCTATCTTGCCGTGTACGAGGGATTCGGCCTGATGCGAGAGCGGGCCATCTACGCGCATTGCATCCACTTCGACGACGACGACCGGGCCTTGATGCGCGCCACGGGCGCCGCTGCGGCGGTGAGCCCCACCAGTAACCTGTTCCTGGGCAGCGGCTTCTTCGATTTCGAAGGCGCGGACCGCATCGGATTCAGGTACGGCCTGGCGAGCGATGTGGGCGGCGGCACCAGTTTCAGTCCGTTCCACACCATGCTGGCCGCGTACTACGTCGGCCGCGAAGGCCAGACCAAGCCGGGTGTATCGCTGTCGCCGCAGCACCTGTGGTGGCAGCACACGGCCGGCGCGGCGCAGGCGCTCGGGCTGGAAGGCACGATCGGCAACCTGCAGCCGGGCTGCGAAGCGGACTTCATCGTGCTGAATCCGCAGGCCATGCCGCTGCTCGCGCGCAAGGTGGCCCACGCGACGAGCCTGGACGAACTGCTGTTCGCGCTGATCGTGCTGGGCGACGACCGCATCGTGGAGCGGGCCGTGATCGCGAAAACTACAATGGCGCCAGGAGCGAGAACATGACGATCAAGAGCGACAAGTGGATCCGCAGGATCGCCGAACAGACCGGCATGATCGAGCCGTTCGAGC
>JAYUHN010000330.1:0-4173 GCA_043766965.1 Ramlibacter sp.
GGCCTGGACCGCGACCGGCTCGCGATGCTGCTGGCCGTGCTGCACCGCCATGCAGGGATCGATTGCCTGGACCAGGACGTCTTCGTCAACGCGGTCGGCGGAGTCCGCATCAGCGAGCCCGCCGCCGATCTCGCCATCATGCTGGCCGTCACTTCCAGCCTGCGCGGCAAGCCGCTGCCGAAAGGATTCATCGCGTTCGGCGAGGTCGGGCTGGCCGGCGAAGTGCGTCCGGCGCCGCGCGGCCAGGAGCGGCTGCGCGAAGCGGCCAAGCTCGGGTTTTCGGTCGCGGTGGTGCCCAAGGCCAATGCGCCCCGGAAAAGCGCGCGCGACATCGAAGGCCTGACCATCCATGCGGTGGAGCGCGTGGAAGAAGCGATGGACGTGGTGCGCGGGCTTTAGTTGCCCTGGATCGTAGGCACAATCCTGTCCCATGAATTTCCAGAAGATCCTGCCGCCGATGCTCGGCGTGGTCCTGGTCGGCGCAGCCTGGAGCCTTTACGGCTGGGCCGGTGTGGCCCTGGTCACGGGCGGCATCTTGATGTGGGGCCTGCTGCATTTCAACCGGATGATGCAGGCCCTCAAGCGCACCGCTGACCGGCCGATCGGTTATGTGGACAGTGCCGTGATGCTGAACGCCAGGCTCAAGCCCGGCGTCAACCTGCTGCATGTGCTGGCGCTGACGCGGTCGCTGGGCCAGCTGGTGTCGGCGAAGGACGAGCAACCGGAGATCTACCGCTGGACCGACGGCAGCGACTCGCACGTCACCTGCGAATTCATGCAGGGCCGGCTGGTGAAATGGCAGCTGCTGCGCCCTGCGCCGGCCCCAGCTGCATCCACAGAGAGCTGAATTCCAGCGCGCGCAGGTTCGCGCGCTGAACGTCGTCCGCGGCACCTCCGTGTCCGCCCTCGATGTTCTCGTAGTACAGAACCTCGTGGCCCTGCTCCAGCATGCGCGCGGCCATCTTGCGTGCGTGTGCCGGATGCACGCGGTCGTCGCGAGTGCTGGTCGTGAAGAGCACGCGCGGATAGCGGACGCCGGTTTTGACGTTCTGGTAGGGCGAGTAGCGGGAGATGTACGCCCACTGCTCCGGCTGATCCGGGTCCCCGTACTCCGCCATCCAGCTCGCGCCGGCCAGCAGCTTGTGGTACCGCGCCATGTCCAGCAGCGGCACCTGGCAGACGACGGCGTTGAACAGGTCCGGACGCTGCGTCAACACCGCGCCTACCAGCAGCCCGCCGTTGCTGCCGCCCATCATGCCGAGATGCGGCGGTGAGCTGAGGCCTTGCCGCACGAGGTCCTCCGCCACGGCGATGAAGTCGTCGTAGCTGCGCTGCTTGTTTTCCTTCATCGCGCTGGTGTGCCAGTCCGGACCGAACTCGCCGCCGCCGCGAATGTTCGCGAGCACGAAAGCGCCGCCCTTTTCCAGCCATGCGTTGCCGAAAGTGCTGTTGTAGAAGGGTCGCTGGCTGATCTGGAATCCGCCGTAGCCGTACAACACCGTGGGGGTGGCGCCGTCCATCACGGCCCCCTTTGGCAACACGGCGAAGTAGGGCACGCGCGTGCCGTCCTTGCTCACCGCGAAATGCTGCTCGACCTTCATGCCGGCTGGGTCGAAGGAGGCCGGCGATTGTTTCAGCACGGCGTGCGTGCTGTCGCCGGTGCGGGCCAGAGACAGCGTCGCGGGCGTCAGGAAGTCCTCGTAGTTCACCAGGTACGATTCGGCCAAATCGTCGTCCACGAGGGCGGTGTCCTGCAGCGACGCGACCGAAAGGCGTCCCGGGAACGGCGCGGGCACTTCGCGCCGCTGCCACCGACCGGCGGACTCGTGCAGTTCCTCCAGCTTGCTGGCGACGTTGTCCTGGACCGTGAGCAGGATGCGGCTGCGCGTGAACGCGACGCCGTTGTCCACCAGCGCACGGGTGGCGGTCGGCTGGAACAACACCTGGAAGCGGCGCTCGCCGCGCAGGTAGGCGTCGAAGTCGGTCACCAGCAGCGAGCCGGCCGGGTAAGTCGTGCCGCCGGCCATGTACGCGCTGCGCGGTTGCAGCAGTGCCCATTGGCGGACACCCCAGAACAGCGCGTCGGCCGGCTTGTCGATCGCGACCAGCTTGTCGCCCTTGCGCAGGAACAGCTCGACCCGGTAGAAGTCCTTCGCGCGCCCGAGGAACTGGCGTTCGTAGCCGGGCGTGTGGTCGATCTCGGAAAATGTGTAGACGTCCTTCGTGTCCGCTTCGAAAATCAGCCGGGCGGAGGAGAGCGGGGTGCCGCGCTTCCACTCCCGGATGGTGCGTGCGTAGCCCGAGTCGGTCAGGCTGCCGGGACCGAAATTCGTTCCGACCAGCAGTGTGTCGCGGTCGACCCAGTCGACCTCCGTCTTGGCCTCCGGCAACGAAAAGCCGCCGGCGACGAATTGCCGGGAAACCAGGTCGAACTCGCGCAACACGGCCGCGTCGGCGCCTCCGCGCGAGAGTCCGACGATGCAGCGGTCCGGCGGCGCGAGCCTGTGATGCAGGCAGTTCACGCTGCCCCAGACCCAGTTCTCGTTCTCGGCCCGGCTCAGCGTGTCCAGGTCGATGACAGTTTCCCAGGCCGGCTGCGGCTTCGCGTACTCGGCGAGCGTCGTGCGCCGCCACAGGCCGCGCTGGTGCGCCTGGTCGCGCCACAGGTTGTACACGTGCGGGCCGATGCGCACGATCGCCGGAATCTTGTCGCTCGAATTCAGGATGTCGAGCTGGCGCGCACGCGTCGCCGCGAATTCCGGGCGTGCCTCGAGCAAGCGCGCGGAATCGGCGTTGCGCGCTCGCACCCAGGCCATCGAGCGTTCGCCCGCAACGTCTTCCAGCCAGGTGTAGGGATCGGTCATGGATGCATCAGCATGGGCAGGGAATTTACACCGGCAGGGCGGCCCGATCCGCGGGGCTTAAAATTCGACGGTTGAAACAAGAAGCAGAAGGAAGCCCAATGAACGCAGCACCCAGCATGGCCGACCGCGACGGCAAGATCTGGATGGACGGCGAGATGGTGGAGTGGCGAGACGCCAAGATCCACGTGCTCACTCATACGCTGCACTACGGCTGCGGCGCCTTCGAGGGCGTGCGCGCGTACAACACCGTCAACGGCACCGCCATCTTCCGGCTGCAGGAACACACCGACCGCCTGTTCAACAGCGCCAAGATCCTGCGCATGGCGATTCCCTTCAGCAAGGAGCAGGTGATGCAGGTGCAGCGCGACGTGGTGCGGGCCAACAAGCTCGAAAGCTGCTACCTGCGTCCGCTGACCTGGATCGGCTCACAGAAACTCGGGGTCAGTCCGCGCGGCAACCAGATCCACCTGATGGTCGCCGCCTGGGCCTGGGGCGCCTACCTGGGAGAAGAGGGCCTGAAGCGCGGCATCCGCGTCAAGACCTCCAGCTACACGCGGCACCACGTCAACATCACCATGACGCAGGCCAAGGCGGTGAGCAACTACACCAACTCGATCATGGCCAACATGGAAGCGCTCGACGACGGCTACGACGAGGCGCTGTTGCTGGACGCCTCCGGCTTCGTCAGCGAAGGCGCGGGCGAGAACGTGTTCGTCGTCAAGGACGGCGTGGTGTACACGCCCGACCTGTCCGCCGGCGCGCTCAATGGGATCACCCGGAACACCGTCACCCACATCTGCAAGGACCTGGGCCTGGAGCTGGTGCAGAAGCGGATCACGCGCGACGAAATCTACATTGCCGACGAAGCCTTCTTCACCGGCACCGCCGCCGAAGTGACGCCGATCAGGGAGCTGGACCGGATCGAGATCGGCAGCGGCTCGCGCGGTCCGATCACCGAGAAGATCCAGAGTGCGTTCTTCGACATCGTGAATGGCCGCAATCCGAAATACGCGCATTGGCTGACCAAGGTCTGAGGATGAACAACGCTGCTGCCGCCAATGGCGAAATCGAGCTGCTGGCGAAAGACCTCAACGCGCAGGGCGGCATCTTCTGCCCCAGCCCCATGGCCGACATGAAGCTGTGGAACAACCATCCGCGGGTCTACCTGGACATCGCCCGCACCGGCCACGGCAAGTGCCCGTACTGCGGCACCGTGTACCGGCTGAAAGCGGGCGAGCACTTCGGTGCGGGCCACTGAAAGTGCACCGTCATTCCGGGCTCGACCCGGAATCCAGAACGGCCGCGGGAT
>JAYUHN010000331.1:0-4170 GCA_043766965.1 Ramlibacter sp.
GCTTTCGCTTCCGTTGCCGTTCACGCCGACGAAGCCGATGGTTCGCAGTACGGCATCAACTTCAACAGCACCCGCACCCGGGCTGAAGTCAAGGCGGAGGCCGTTGCAGCCGTCGGCGACCGCAGCCAGGAACTGGCCGCTCTCGGCGCGTCGGCAGTGCATTCACAAGCCAGCCGCGCCACTGTTCGCGCCGAAACCGTCCAGGCCCAGCGCCTGGGCAAGATCCCGGCCGGCGAAGCCAGCAGCATGTAAGCACCGCTCCTCGCGAGGCAAATAAAAACCCACCGGGGCGACCCGGCGGGTTTTTTCATTGGCGGCACCGGTTACGGGTAACGGCGGGCCAGCGTCTCCGCAATGCAGACCGGCTTGTCCGAGCCTTCGCGCTCGACGGTGACCTGCCATGTCATCTGCATGCCCTTGTTGTCGATCGGCTCGCACGCCAGCAATTTCATGCGGGCCCGCAGCCTGCTGCCGACCGGGACCGGCGCCGTGAACCGCACCTTGTTCAGGCCGTAGTTCACGCCCATGCCGGTATTGCGAATCTCCAGGGCGCTCTCGAACAGCTGCGGGATCAGCGACAGCGTGAGGAAGCCGTGCGCGATCGGCGCGCCGAACGGCCCCGCATTGGCCCGCTCGACGTCGACGTGTATCCACTGGTGGTCGCCGGTCGCCTGCGCGAACAGGTTCACCTGTTCCTGCGTCACGGTGATCCACTCGCTGAGCGCGACCTCATGGCCGACCAGCGGGCGAAGATCGGAGAGGTTCTCGAACGTCTTCATGCTATTTGCCGTCCAGCCACCGGCAGATCCCCTGCCATTGCTTCAGGTCGCGCTCGACCCGGCCTTTGGCGACGTCGAACATCGTGAGCCCGCGGGCCGCCAGCTGGATGTAGTTCTGGGTCTGGCGCAGGTAGCCCAGCACCGGCAAGCCCAGGTTGTCGACGAATTCATGCAGCTTGTCGGCGGCGATGGTGCGCTCGTCGACCCGCATGCCGACGATGCCGACCTGCATCTGGGTCGCCTTCCGGTGCTCTGCCATCTCGTCGAGAAAACTGCGGGTGGCGAAGATGTCGAAGACGCTGGGCTGCAGCGGGACGATCACCTTGTCGGCCAGCTTCAGCACGTCGGTGAACATGCGCCCGTGCAGGCCGGCCGGCGTGTCCAGCACCACGTGGGTGACGCCCCGGGGTGGCTTGACGATGTTGTCGGGCCCGATTTCCCAGGAGCTGATCGGCCGTGCTCCCGGCGGACGCAGGCCCAGCCAGAGCCGAGACGACTGCTGGCGATCCGCATCGCCCAGCATCACGGCATGGCCGCGGCTGGCAAAATACCCGGCGATGTTGGTCGCCATGGTGGATTTTCCGACACCGCCTTTTGGATTGGCTACGACCACGACCGGCATGAGCAACTCCTGGTTTTACGGACGGGCTGCGTGGACTGCCGCAGTTGCGCTATGTTAGCGGTATGGATGAGTCGCCCCGAGTAGCTTCCCGCCGACCCGTGTATGTGCTGGCAGCGCATCCCGACCTGCGGGAATCGCGCGTCAACCGGCGATTGCAGGCCGTGGCCGCCGAAACCGCGGGCGTGGACTTCAACGACCTCTTTGCCAGCAGCCCGGATTACGATTTCGACGTCGGGGCCGAGCAGGCCCGGTGCGAGGCGGCGCAGCTGATCGTGCTGCTGCACCCGATCCAGTGGTATTCGATGCCGGCGCTGTTGAAGCTCTGGCTCGACGAAGTGCTTGCCTACGGCTGGGCCTATGGCGGCGGCACCGCCTTGCGGGGCAAGGACCTCTGGCTGGTGGCGACGACCGGTGGCTCCGAAGCGTCGTACCACCCGCAAAGCTACAACCGATATTTCTTCGACGCCTTCCTGCCGCCGTACGAACAGACCGCCGCCTTGTGCGGCATGCGCTTCCTGCCGCCGATGCTGTTGCACGGCGCCCACCGCGCGAGCCAGGCCGAGATCGAGGCGCACGTCGCGATGTTTCGCCAGCGCCTGCTGTCCTATCCGGACTGGCCGGAAATGGACGAGGTGCCGGATTGCCCGACCTGCGATGTCCCGGCCTTCGACCGGCCGGACGTGGCCCCGGCGGACAGCACCACGCCGCCCCAGCGGGTTGCAGGCTGAAATGGAAAACGCGCCTGCCTGGCTGACCAACAGCCTGATCTACCTGGGCGCCGCGGTCCTGGTGGTTCCGCTGTCGCGCGCGCTGGGTCTCGGCTCGATCATCGGCTACCTGGCGGCCGGCATCGCGATCGGGCCGTGGGGTCTGGGCCTGGTGACCAACGTCGAAGACATCCTGCACTTCGCCGAATTCGGCGTCGTGCTGATGCTGTTCCTGGTCGGACTGGAGCTGGAACCGAAGCGGCTCTGGAGTTTGCGGCGGCCGATCTTCGGCTGGGGTTCGGTGCAGGTGCTGGCCTGCGCCATCGTGCTGTTCGTGCCCGCGATCGCCGCCGGTGTTTCGTGGCGCGTGAGCCTGGTCGCCGCGCTCGGCATGGCGCTCTCGTCCACCGCGATCGCATTGCAGGTGCTGGGCGAACGCAACCTGCTGCCGACGTCCGCCGGACAGGCCGGGTTCTCGATCCTGCTGTTCCAGGACGTGGCCGCCATTCCGATCCTGGCGCTGCTGCCGCTGCTGGCGGGCGTCCCCGGCGGTGAGCGCGCTGGCGACGAATGGCCGCTCGATGCGTTGAAGATCGTGGTCGTCGTCGCCGGCATCATCCTGGGCGGGCGGCTCCTGATCCGGCCGCTGCTGCGCTGGATCGCCAAGAGCAACACGCCCGAAATATTCACCGCTGCGTCGCTGCTGCTGGTGGTCGCCATCGCTGCGCTGATGCAGCTGGTCGGGCTGTCGATGGCGCTCGGCGCTTTCCTGGCCGGTGTGCTGCTGGCCGAAAGCGAATACCGGCGCGAGCTCGAAACCGACATCGAGCCGTTCAAGGGACTGCTGCTCGGCTTGTTCTTCATCGCCGTCGGCATGAGCATCGATTTCGGCGTGATCGCGCGCTCGCCCGGACTGATGGCGGCGATCGTGGTCGGACTGCTGGTTCTGAAGGCCGCGATCATCTATCCGGTGGCGCGGCTGATGGGATTGCCGGTGCAGGACCGGCCGGTCTTCACGCTGCTGCTGGCGCAGGGCGGCGAGTTCGCCTTCGTCGTGTTCCAGGCCGCCGCGGGCTCACGCGTGCTGACGCCCGAAACGGCCTCGCTCCTGATCGGTGCGGTGGCCATGTCGATGTTGATCAGCCCGCTGTTGCTGGTCGCCATCGACCGGCTGCTGATGCCGCGCTTCATGGTCGGCCATGCCCGCCAGCTCGAGGAGATCTCGGAGCCGCAAAGCGCCCCGATCATCATTGCCGGCTTCGGCCGCTATGGGCAGATCATCGGCAGATTGCTGGGCGCGCAGGGGCTGGCGGCCACCGTGCTGGACCACGATGCCGACATGATCGAAGCGGCCCGTTCCTTCGGCTACAAGGTGTATTACGGCGACGCCAGTCGGCTCGACCTGCTGCGCACGGCCGGCGCCGCGACCGCGAAGGTGCTGGTGGTTGCGGTCGACGAAACGCAGCAGTCGCTCGCGATCGTGCGGCTGGCGCAGGAGCACTTTCCGCAGCTGGAGATTGTCGCCCGCGCGCGCGACGTCACGCACTGGAACGAGCTGCGCGACCTGGGCGTGACGCGGGTGGAGCGCGAGCTGTTCGAGTCCAGCCTGCGCAGCGGCCGCACCGTGCTGGAGGTGCTCGGCTACCCGCCGAGCGAAGCGCGGCGGCAGGCGCTGCGCTTCCGGCGCCACAACTTCGCGCTGTTCGAAACCATGTACCCGCACCACCGGGACCGGGCCAAGGTGATCGCGGTCGTCAAGCAGGGCCGCGCGCAGCTGGAGCAGCAGATGGCCCGCGAACGCGCCGACCATGAGGAACAACGAAGCCGCAATGGCCGCGCCGCGGGCTGGGAAGACTGAGGGTGGCCGGCGTCCGGCCAAGCACTGTCATCCGCCAAGCACTGTCATCCCCCAAGCACTGTCATCCCCCAAGCACCGTCATCCCGGCCTTGAGCCGGGATCCAGACGCGAGGAACAGGGTACAGTCGTCGAACGCGCCGAGCAGGCACTAAAAAGAGCCTTTTATCGCCCATGATTTCGGACGCCTGTATGCGAGGGGAAATC
>JAYUHN010000332.1:0-4164 GCA_043766965.1 Ramlibacter sp.
GGCACATTCAGGTAATTGAAATCGCCGGGAAGCTTGAGGTTTTCATAGTGCGCGGCACGCATGACCTCGTCTTTCTGGCGGTCGATATAGCCGGAATACTTGGCCGAGATTTCGATCTGCTGCACCACCGGCTGCCAGAGTTCGCCCAGGGTTTCACGTGAAACGTCCGGGTTGGCGAACCTGTCACCGTCCATTGCCATCAGGCTGGCGTAGCTGACATCCGGCCGGCGGAGCAATTCGCCGAGGTTGTATTCATGCTCGATCGATTTGCCCAACACCCGCTCCGACTCCACCGGGGACAGGTTCTGTGGATTGACCCAGATCGACTTCAGCCGCTCTGTTTCACGTGAAACAGCGTCGCGCTTCCGGTTGAACGAGCCCCAGCGGGCATCGTCCACCAGTCCGAGCCGGCGTCCCTGCTCGGTCAGCCGCAGGTCTGCGTTGTCTTCCCGCAATTGCAATCGGAACTCGGCCCGGCTGGTGAACATCCGGTAGGGCTCGCTGACGCCCTTGGCGATCAGGTCGTCGACCAGCACGCCCAGGTAAGCCTCGTCACGGCGCGGCAGCCAGGCGTCGTTGCCCTGGCATTGCAGCGCCGCGTTCACTCCGGCGAACAGACCTTGCGCCGCCGCCTCTTCGTAGCCGGTGGTGCCGTTGATCTGGCCCGCGAAGAACAGGCCGGCGATCGACCGTGTCTCGAAGCTCGTCTTGAGCGACCGGGGGTCGAAATAGTCGTACTCGATCGCATAGCCCGGTCGCAGGATATGCGCGTTCTCGAGGCCCGCCATCGACCGCACCAGCTGGTGCTGGACGTCGAACGGCAGGCTGGTCGAAATGCCGTTCGGGTAGTACTCATTGGTGGTCAGCCCTTCCGGCTCCAGGAAGATCTGGTGGCTGTCCTTGTCGGCGAAGCGGTTGATCTTGTCCTCGACGCTGGGGCAGTAGCGTGGCCCGACCCCTTCGATCTTGCCGGTGAACATGGGGCTGCGGTCGAAGCCGGAACGGATGATGTCGTGGGTGCGCTGGTTGGTGTGGGTGATCCAGCAAGGCAGCTGCGCCGGATGCATCGCAACCTGGCCCATGAAGCTGAACACCGGGATCGGGTCCAGGTCGCCCGGCTGTTCCTGGCATTTCGAAAAATCGATGCTGCGGCCGTCCAGTCGTGGCGGGGTGCCGGTTTTCAGCCGTGCCTGTGGCAGCTTCAACTCCTTGAGCCGAGCCGATAGAGAGATCGCCGGCGGATCACCTGCCCGCCCGGCCTGATAGTTGCTGAGGCCGACGTGGATGCGGCCGTCCAGGAAAGTGCCGGCCGTGAGCACCACTGTGCGGGACCGGAAGCGAATCCCCACTTGCGTCACGGCGCCCACCACCCGGTCGCCCTCCACCATCAGGTCGTCCACAGCTTGCTGGAAGAGGGTCAGATTCGGCTGGTTCTCCAAGCGTCGGCGAATCGCCGCCTTGTAGAGGATGCGGTCGGCCTGGGCACGGGTCGCGCGCACTGCGGGCCCCTTGCTCGAATTGAGGATCCGGAACTGGATACCGCCTTCGTCCGTCGCCAGGGCCATCGCGCCACCCAGCGCGTCCACTTCCTTGACCAGATGGCCCTTGCCGATGCCGCCGATCGACGGATTGCAGCTCATCTGCCCAAGCGTTTCGATGTTGTGCGTCAGCAGCAGTGTTTTGCAGCCCATGCGCGCGGCAGCCAGCGCGGCTTCGGTGCCGGCATGACCGCCGCCGACCACGATGACGTCGAATTCTTCTGGATAGAGCATGAGGGGCGCCTCTGGCGCTGGGGCACGCGGGGCGCGCCAGCCGCCATTTTACCGGCCCGGGTGTTTGCGCGCCGCCGGGTAGCGCCAGCTGCCGGGATTGCGGGCGCCCCGGCTTCGTGCTGGAATGCGACCCCAACCCAAGGAGACCACACATGGAAATCGCCTCCCTCAAACAGGTCGTCAGCGCCGACGAATGGCAGCTGCGCGTGGACCTTGCCGCCTGCTACCGGCTGGTTGCCATGTACGGCTGGAGCGACCTCGTTTTCACCCACATCACCGCGCGCATCCCGGGGCCGGAACACCACTTCCTGATCAACCCCTATGGCCTGATGTTCGACGAGATCAACGCGTCGTCGCTGGTGAAGGTCGACCAGCAATGCAAGAAGATCATCGACTCGGCGTTCCCGGTCAACCCCGCAGGCTTCGTGATCCATAGCGCGGTGCACGAGGCGCGTGACGACATCACCTGCGTGCTGCACACGCACACCCGCGCCGGCGTCGGCGTGAGCGCGCAAAAAGGCGGCATCCTGCCGATCTCGCAGCAGTCCACGTTCGTCCTGGCTTCGCTTGCGTACCACGACTACGAAGGTGTCGCCTTCCGCGACGAAGAAAAGCCGCGCCTGCAAGCCGACCTCGGCAACGCCAACTTTCTGGTGCTGCGCAACCACGGCCTGCTGACCGTGGGCAAGACCGTCGCCGACGCGTTCCTGTCGATGTACACCTTCGAGAACGCATGCCGCATCCAGATCGACGCCCAGGCCGGAGGAGAACTGGTGACCGTCAATCCGCTGATCGTGCAGGGCGTGGCGCAGGCGATGAAGGTGCAGACCGGCGGCCTCGGTGGCGCGTTCGTCTGGCCGTCGCTGCTGCGCCGGCTCGATCGCTTGCAGCCCGGCTACGCGGACTAGAAGGCCGCCCGCGCCAGCACGAAGTGTTGCCAGGCGCTAGCATCACAAGCGATTTCGATATTCAAGACCTCATCAAGGAATCCCATGAAACTGTATTACTCCCCCGGGGCCTGCTCGCTGGCGCCACACATCGCGCTGCGGGAAGCCGGCCTCGCGTTCGAACCGGTGCTGGCCAGCACCAAAAGCCACAAGCTGCAGGACGGTACCGACTATTACGGCATCAACCCGCTCGGCTATGTCCCGATGCTCGAGCTGGACGACGGCACGCGCCTGCGCGAAGGCCCGGCAATCATGCAATACATCGCCGACCAGGTGCCGACCAAAAACCTCGCGCCCGCCAACGGCACCTTGCCGCGCTATCGGCTGCAGGAGTGGCTCACCTTCATCGGCACCGAGGTCCACAAGCAGTTCTCGCCTCTGTTCAACGCAGCGATGCCGGAAGAGGTGAAGACGATCCAGCGCGACAGGCTCGCGATGCGCTTCCAGTGGCTCGACGGCGAGCTGAAGAACAAGAAGTACCTGATGGGCGACAACTTCAGCGTCGCCGACGGCTACCTGTTCACCGTCACCAACTGGGTCAAGCCGACAAACATCGACCTGGCTCCCTATCCCAACCTGATGGCGTACCGCGAGCGTGTCGCGGCCCGGCCTGCTGTGCAGGAGGCGATGAAGGCCGAAGGTCTTCTCAAGTAGATAGCGTGCATTCGCCGGCCTGCGGCAGCGGGTCCGGCCTGGCATGAAAGACAACGGCCTGCCGCTGCAAAGCCTTTGTCCGCGCATTACTCTTGGCTGCCAACAACCAGCAAGAGAACACGCCCCATGCCCACATTGTTCGACGCCATCCGTGCCGGCGACCTGCAGCTGCCGAACCGGATCGTCATGGCGCCCCTGACGCGCAATCGCGCGCCGGGCGCCCTGCCCACCCCTCTCATGGCGGAGTATTACGCGCAGCGCGCCAGCGCCGGGCTGCTGATCACCGAAGCCACCGCCATCACCGCGAAGGGCCAAGGTTACGCGGACGTGCCCGGTCTGTACGGCAGCGAACAGCTCGATGGCTGGAAACGCGTGACCGACGCGGTGCATGGCCGCGGCGGCCGCATCGTGGTGCAGCTGTGGCATGTCGGACGCGTGTCGCACGTCGATCTGCAGCCGGAGAGGCAGGCGCCGGTCGCGCCGTCCGCGATTGCCGCGAAGACCAAGACCTACGTGATCAGGGACGGCGCCGGCCATTTCGTCGACACGTCGACCCCGCGCGCGCTCGATGCGTCCGAGCTGCCCGGCATCGTGCACGATTACCGCCATGCGGCGCGACACTCAGTGACCACCGCGGGCTTCGACGGCGTGGAAGTGCATGGCGCCAACGGTTATCTGCTCGACCAGTTCCTGAAGACCGGCGCCAACCGCCGCACCGACGATTACGGCGGCTCGATCGAGAACCGCGCCCGCCTGCTGCTGGAAGTGATGCGCGCGGTGACCGGGGAAGT
>JAYUHN010000333.1:0-4164 GCA_043766965.1 Ramlibacter sp.
TGTCCCCGGCCAGCACGTTGGCGCCTGAAATCGACGCACCTGCGAAGGTGGCAGTGGCGTCAAACGTTTTGCTTCCAGTCAGATCGAGGGGCCGCGGCGTGATGTCGGCAGTGGTCGTCGGCTTCACCGCCACGCCGGTGTTCAGCAAACTCCCGGTTGCCGCCCCATTGAAGCCGGTTACCAGCAACGGTTTGGCGGTCACGGTTTTGGCAATGCCCGCGTTCCGGTCGCCGAAAGTCGCGATGGCAGGCAAGATGATCGAAAGATTGCTCAAGGGCGTGAGCACCAGACCGGCGACAGTGGCGGGCCCGGTGAGGACCGCGTCCGTCGTGCCGTCGTACACCTTGCTCGCGACCCCGATGCCGCCCACAAGATTGCCGGAATCGATGGCAAGGCTGGTCCCGGTGACACTGGCGTTGACGGTGACATTGCCGCCTGCGGCCAGCGCGACCGATGATGCGCCAGTGATCGCGCCGTCAAGGTTGAGGGCCTGGAGCGCCGAAAGTGACACGGGCGTCGCTCCGCCCGGGGCAATGTTCATCGATGCCACGATCAGGTTGTCGGCATTGGCGATGAAGACCCCGGAGACCCCCGGGGCCGCTGGGACCACTGAGACCGCTGCCAGCGGGCTGGTCAAACCGGTTCCGATGTAGAGCGACGCAGTGCCGCTGTTCGAAGCGGTCTTGATCGGTGCGGCCGACGTACCGATGGCGCCGGTCGAATTCGCCTGAAGCGTGATGGTGTCTGACTTCAGCTGCCCGCCTGCGGAGACCAACGCCCCCGTCCCCGCCGCGAGCAATAGAGTCGAAAGCGGCCCGGACTGCACCAGGCCGTTCACCATGACGTCCTGTCCAAACGATCTGATCGAGATGGTGGATGGTGCCGTCGTGGCTTGCGTGACCGCGCCCAAGCCCCACGGGAATGCGGTGGTATTGACGAGCGCGATACCACCGAAGCCGCTCGGGCTTGTTTGCATCGCCGAAAAGTTGGTGATCGCGTTGCTGCCCGTCAGCTGGATCTGGTCGAACGCTTCGATCGTCACGAAGTTGCCGGTCAATGCAGCCGTTTGCGTGACCGCGCCTGCCAAAGCCTTCAGCGTCACATTGTTGCTGGATGGACCGCCGACTCCCGAGACGGTCGAGGCCGAGTCGGTGACTGCGCCGATGACGAGTGAGCCGCTGGTGGTCAATGAAAAAACACTGCCCGGTCCCGCGCTCCCGGCGATCGTCCCGACGGAGTTTCCGGTGTTTGTCAGGGTGACGTTGCCTGCCGCCGAAACCGCCAGCAACTGCGGCGCCGTGATGGGGGCCGACTGCGTGATGCCGTTCTGTGCCCGCAGGCTCAGGATGCCCCCGGCCTTGCTGCTGACGGCTGCGTTGATGAGGATCCTGTCGTCGGCCAGCAGCGTCAGCGAACTGTTGCTGCTCCAGGTGACGGGATTGACAACCGTGATGGAACCAGTGCCAGTCGCACCGGCGGTGGCATTGGCGGTCATGACCGTGACAGAGCTGTTTGCCAGGGCCGACTGCAGTGTGGATGTCAACAGCAACGACTGCCCAAGCGCTCCCGTTGGTTGGAAGGTGACCGGCGTCGGGGTGGGCGACGGTGTCGGCGGCGTTAAGGGAATCACACTCGTCAGCAACCCTGCGTTCGGCGCGTTGTCCGCAATGAAGATATCCGTCGGGTCCAGCAGCAAGCTGCCGATCCGCCCGCGGGGCGCCCGCGCGTCCACGGTGCCCTGCATGTCCAGGTAATGGCCGGAAGTCTCGATCTGTCCGCCGTCCCCACCCTTGGCGCCGCCACGCGCGGAGAGGTTGCCGTAAACACGGGTGGCGCGGTCCGACCAGGCGACGATGGTGCCGCCGTTGCCCGCGTCACTCGCATCGGCATGCACGGTCGCGCCGGCTTCGACCAGCGTCTCGGACGCATTCACCAAGCGCGCATCCTTGCCCTGCCAGCCACCGCCGATCAGCGCTTCGCCGCGGCCTTCGGGCGCGCTGACGTCGATCACGGCGCCGCTGCGCAGCCGTACCTTGCCAGCGGAGACGTGCACCTGCCCGCCTTTGACGCCGTTGACCGCGGTCACGGTGCCCTGGACGTCGGCCGACTCGACCCCCATCAGCAACACCTTCCCGCCCTCGCCACTGACGGCGGTGGCCTGGATCAAGCCACTGTGCCGCAGCTGGCCGGCGAAGATGCCCACGGCGTCCCCTTGCAGCGTGCCGAGATTCACGGCCTGGTCCGCTGGCGCCTGCAATTCGAGCCGGATGCCTTCCAGGCCGCGGCCCGTCATCGCCACCTTGCGCCCCGCCGCCAGCAGCGTGGACCCGTTCGGTGAACGGATGAACGCCTCGGTGCCGACCTGAACGTTCGGAGCGATCAGGACGACGTCGCCACGGCGCGCGACGATGCTCCCGTCCGCCTGCAGGCCGGCGCTTCCAAGCCCGTCGCCACCGAACACCAGCCGGCCGGCAACCGCATCCGAGTCCGTCATCCGCAGTGTCGATGCCGTGAATGCCGCCGTGTCGACGACGGCTCCGGTCCCCACGGTGATCCCGGCCTGATTCACCAGCACGAGCTTGCCGTTGGAGCTGAGCGTGCCGAAGATCGCCGACGGGTCGCCCCCGACGACGCGATTGATCGACGTGCTGGTCGCGCCGGGCTGGTTGAAGCGGGTGAAGCTGCCGGCCGGCACCGAAAAACTTTGCCAGTTGATGGCCGAATGCCGGGTGCCGGCCCCGTTCTGCGTCGTGACGACCAGGTTGTTGCCTTGCCGGGCAAACGTTGCCTGGCCTTGAATGACCTGCGGCCCCACTGGCTGTGCCGAGACCGAGGCAGCAGAGGCCGCGAACGCCGCGGCGACTGCGACCGCAGCGGCGGCGGGACGGAACCCGGCGACCGCAGGACTGGCGGTCGGAAGATGCCGATGCAGGCCTGAGCGGTGTTGCGTCTGCGGTGCTGGAATGCGGTCTTGATTCAAAGGATTTCTTTCGGAGTAGCCCCAGGCCCGCACCATCTCAGTAGCGCCGGCTGGGACGAGAGTGCGTCGCCAAAAGGTAGCATGCGGTTACAACTCAAGCAATCAAATGCCTCCCTTGCCGCGCGCGCCGTCGATCTCAACTCGAGCTTATGCGGCAAATGTCACAAGCCCGCGCACAACTGCGCGGGGCTTGGCAGCCAAGGGCCATGCGACAGTAGGACCTTCATGACCGTCTTCGTCAGCCTGGCCTCGTACTGCGACCCTCTCCTGCTCTTCACGCTGGGCCGCGCCCTGTCCACGGCAAGCGCGCCGGATCAATTGCATTTCGCGGTCGTCGACCAGAGCCCGGCAACGGAACGCCGCCCGCTGGCGCACGAGCTGGCGCCGGCGCGTCTGAGCTACCTGCGCATCGAACCGGTTTACGCCCGGGGGCCATGCTGGGCGCGGGCCCTGGCGATGTCGTTCTTCGACGGCGAGGACTGGTTTTTCCAGATCGATTCGCATATGGATTTCGACCAAGGCTGGGATCAGCGGCTGATCGGGCAAGCGCGGGCGCTGCTCCCGGGGCGCAAGGGTGTCGCGCTGTCCGCGTATCCCAATCCATTCGTGCTGGAAGGACAGCAGGTGGTGCGGCGGGTGTGCACGGACAAGGTGCTGGCGCACGTGGTCAAGCCAGGGGCGGTGTTCGAAAGCGGCCATCCGGTGCTGCCGTTCGAGGCCCATCCGGTGAACCAGGACCGGCCGGTGCGCGGCTTCCATCTCGGCGCCGGTTGCCTGTTCGCGCCGGGCCGGCTGGTCGATGAATTTCCATACGACCCCGCCTTCTATTTCCATGGCGAAGAGCAGGCGTTGGCACTGCGGCTTTTCACCCATGGCTGGGACATCTTCCACATGCCGCAGCTGCCGGTCTACCACCTGTACAACAATGCCGCATCGGGTGCGCCGCCTCGGCCGCTGCATTGGGACGCGGAACTGGACGCGCAGCGCAGCCAGACCTGGTGGAGCCTGGAGCAGCGCTCGCAGCAGCGGCTCGCGGCGCTGGCTGCGGGAGAGGTGCAAGGTGTCTTCGGACTCGGCACGGAACGAACCGTGGCCGACTACGCGAGCTTTTGCGGCATCGACTACGCGCGCCGCGAGCTGTCGGCGCAGGCTTATCAGCCGCTATCGGACTGACTGCGCCGGCT
>JAYUHN010000334.1:0-4153 GCA_043766965.1 Ramlibacter sp.
TCTGCGCGCCCGTGAAGGCGCCGCGCTCGTGGCCGAACAGCTCGCTTTCGAGCAAGTCCTTGGGAATCGCCGCCGTGTTGATGGCGATGAAAGGGCCCGTCGCGCGCGGCGAGTGCTTGTGCAGCGCCCGGGCGACCAGTTCCTTGCCCGAGCCGGACTCGCCGGTGATCATCACCGTCACGTTGCTCTGCGACAGCCGGCCGATGGCGCGGAAGACGTCCTGCATGGCCGGCGCCTGGCCCAGCATCTCGGGCGCGGCGGCCATCCGTTCCTCCGCCACCTCCTCGCGCTGGCTTTCTTCGACGGCGCGGCGGATCAGTTCCACCGCCTTCGGCAGGTCGAAGGGCTTGGGCAGGTATTCGAAAGCGCCGCCCTGGAACGCCGACACTGCGCTGTCCAGGTCGGAGAACGCCGTCATGATGATGACGGGCAGGCCCGGGTGCTTTTCCTTGACCTTCGACAGCAGGTCGAGGCCCGAGCCGCCCGGCATGCGGATGTCGCTCACCAGGATCTGCGGACCTTCCTCATCGCTTGCGTCCTCCAGGGCCAGCAGCACTTCGCGCGGATTGGTGAAGCTGCGTGTGGGAAGGTCTTCCCGCAGCAGCGCCTTCTCCAGCACGAAACGGATGGATTGGTCATCGTCAACGATCCAGATCGGCTTCATGGACTTTAGCTACCAGGTCAAACGACTACGAACATCAGGGCAACGGAACCAATATCTTGAAGTCCGTGCGGCCAGGAACACTGTCGCACTCGATCAGTCCATGGTGCTGCTGCACGAAAGTCTGCGCCAGCGTCAAGCCCAGCCCGGAACCGCCTTCGGTACCTGACACCAGCGGATAAAAAATACGGTCCTTGATCGAGTCCGGCACGCCCGGCCCGTTGTCGATGACATGCAATTCCAGTGCCAGTCGGTAGCGTTGCTTGCCGAAAGTGACCTGCCGCGCGATGCGCGTGCGGAAAGTCAGCTGCGCATCGCCGGCACCGATCCGCTCAGACAGGGCCTGGCAGGCGTTGTGGGCGACGTTCAGCACGGCCTGGATCAGTTGTTCCCGGTCGCCCCGGAACTCCGGGATCGAGGCGTCGTAGTCGCGCACGACCCGCAGTCCGCGCGGAAATTCGGCCAGGATCAACGAGCGGACCCGCTCGATCACCTCGTGGATGTTGACGTCGCCGACCACGTGCGGGCGCCGGTGCGGTGCCAGCAGGCGGTCCACCAGGGTCTGGAGCCGGTCGGCTTCATGGATGATGACCTGGGTGTATTCGATCAGGTCCTTCGAGTCCACCTCCATCTGCAACAACTGCGCCGCGCCCCGAATCCCGCCCAACGGGTTCTTGATCTCGTGGGCCAGGTTGCGAATCAGCTCCTTGTTCGCCTGCGCCTGGTCGACCAGCCGCTCTTCGCGGTCCTGCCGGGCCTGGGCTTCCAGCGGCAGCAGTTCGACCACGACTTCGCCGGGGTGGTCGGTCTGCGCGACGATGACGTGAACCGGCAGCGGATCGTGGGCCGCGCGGTTGAGCCACGCGTCGTAGCGCAGCGCGGCGAATTCATTGCTGCCCGCGCCTTCGAGCGCGTTCTGCAGGACGTGGGGCTGGGTGAAGCATTGCGCCAATGCCGATCCCTCGATCGTGCGGCGCGACGTGCCCAGCGCATCCTCGAGGGCAGAATTGGCGAACAGCACGGTGCCGTCGGAGCGCACCACGGCCACCAGCGTGGCCAGAAGATCGAAGGACTGGAAGCGGGCGTGGGGTGAGAACGGCTTGCTCAAGCAGCCTATTTTGAGGCAGGAACCCGACCCAGTTCGCGCTTGATCCCGGCGATGTCGTTCTCGTTGCGGGCGATGTTCGCCTTGAGTTCGCCGACGCGGTCCAGGTACTTCTGGTAGTTGCGGCCCTCGGCGCCCTGCTTGTCCGGCTCGCCGTTGTTGTATTCCTTGGCCAGTTCGCCCTGGCGCGATTCGGCCTTCTTCAATTCGGATTCCAGCACCTGGCGGGCATCGGCGTCCCGCGACTTCTGGTCGACCGAATCGACCCGGACGCCGGCCGACGATGGTGATGCGGCCGCGAACTTCACTGGCCCGCCGCCGTTGCCGCTGCCACCCTGGACACGGGTGCCTTCGACGACGGTGATGAAGCCGCCTTCGACCAGCTTGCAGCTCTTGGTCTTGGCCTCTGCCGCATCGTTGGTGTACGCGTTGCCGCAGCGGTAGATGCGGCCCTGGGCCTGGGCCTGGGCCATACCGCCGACGGTGACGACGACAACGAGAATCGGGATCAGGTAAACGGACTTCATGTGCTTTCTCTCCTTGCACCGGAATGCAGGGGACGGCTCGCCAGTATCGCGCTTTTCTTTCAGAAGTCCAATTAACCCATTGATTCACAACGGAAAAGGACGGCGATTGCCGTCCTTTTCATGCCACAGACTGGGAAAAATGACAGTCCGCTCTAGAGCGAGTAGTACATGTCGTATTCGACCGGGTGGGTTGCCATGCGAAAGCGCGTGACCTCGGTCATCTTCAGCTCGATGTAGGCATCGATCATGCTGTCGGTGAACACTCCCCCCTTGGTGAGGAAGCCCCGACCCTTGTCCAGATAGTCCAGCGCCTGGTCCAGGCTGTGACATACGGTCGGGATCTTCGCATCTTCTTCCGGTGGCAGGTGGTACAGGTCCTTGGTGGCGGCCTCGCCCGGGTGGATCTTGTTCTCGACGCCGTCCAGCCCGGCCATCAACAGCGCCGAGAAGCCCAGATACGGGTTGCACAGCGGATCCGGGAAGCGCGCCTCGATGCGGCGGCCCTTCGGGTTGGCCACATAGGGAATGCGGATCGAGGCGGATCGGTTCTTGGCCGAGTACGCCAGCTTCACCGGCGCCTCGAAACCGGGCACCAGGCGCTTGTAGCTGTTGGTCCCCGGGTTGGTGATGGCATTCAGGGCGCGCGCATGCTTGATGATGCCGCCGATGTAATACAACGCGAAGTCCGACAGGCCCGCGTAGCCGTCGCCGGCAAACAGGTTCTTGCCGCCTTTCCACACCGACTGGTGCACGTGCATGCCCGAGCCGTTGTCGCCGACGATCGGCTTTGGCATGAAGGTGGCCGTCTTGCCATAGGCGTTGGACACGTTGTGCACCACGTATTTGAGCAGGATGGTCCAGTCGGCGCGCTGCACCAGCGTGCTGAACTTGGTGCCGATCTCGTTCTGGCCCGCGCCGGCGACTTCGTGGTGGAACACTTCGACCGGGATGCCGAGCGACTCCAGGATGAGCGACATCTCGGCGCGCATGTCCTGCGTGCTGTCCACCGGCGGCACCGGAAAGTAGCCGCCCTTGACGGTGGGACGGTGGCCCTTGTTGCCGCCTTCGATCTTCTTGCCGCTGTTCCACGGCGCTTCGTATTCGTCGATCTCGAAGAAGCAGCCGGACATGTCGTTGCCCCAGCGCACGTCGTCGAAGATGAAGAACTCGGGCTCCGGCCCGAAGAAGGCCTGGTCGCCCAGACCGGTCGACTTCAGGTAGGCCTCGGCGCGGCGGGCGATTGAGCGCGGATCGCGGTCATAGGCCTTGCCGTCGCCTGGTTCCAGCACGTCGCACGACATGAACAGCGTGGTTTCCTCGAAGAACGGGTCCACGTTGGCCGTATTCGCATCGGGCATCAGCAGCATGTCCGATGCCTCGATCCCCTTCCAGCCGGCGATCGACGAGCCGTCGAAGGCATGGCCGGAGATGAACTTGTCCTCGTCGAAATGCGAGACGGGCACGGTGACGTGTTGCTCCTTGCCGCGGGTGTCGGTAAAACGGAAGTCGACGAACTTGACCTCGTTCTCCTTCACCATCTTCATCACGTCGGCGACGGTCTTGGCTGCCATCAGGTTCTCCTGGTTGGATGGTTGTTGAATCTTTAGACGGCAAGCGAATGCAGGTTTTGTGCCAAAGCTGGTGCATGGCGCTTGCTGGCAAAGCAGGGGATTGTCGCTGAATTCAAAAGTGGCCCTGGTGCCGCTCCGTGCGGAGATCGCTCGCGGCGCACATCAGTGGTGCAAAACCGACCCGGCACTGTCCTGGTGCGTCTGTTGTTAACGCACCAGCTCGGGGCCGAGCCGAACGCCCAGGTGCCGCAGACCGGCCAGCAGCTGGAGATAGGCCGGGGCGACCCGG
>JAYUHN010000335.1:0-4148 GCA_043766965.1 Ramlibacter sp.
ACCCAGAAGGTGTCGGTGCTGGAGGATGGCCAGGTCATGGCGGCCGACGACGACACGGTGGAACGGCACGCCACCGGCAGCTTCGGCAGCATCGGTGAACTGCTCAAGCAGGGTGGGGCGGTGTTGCGAACCGCCGAACTCGACGTGCTCCATGACGACAACGCCGACAGCTACTGGGGGCGCGACGAGAGCCACGACCTGGTGATCAGCCTGAACCACGGCCAGCCTGCTCTCGTGGCGCTGTGCCAAGTGCTGCAATCCTGGGTCCGCCATTTCCTGGGCGCCGGGGTGCGGATCAGCATCGAGCGCGAGATCGACGACGACCATTGGGTCTGGCACGTCGGCCTGGACGCACAATCCAGCGACGTCCTCAACGACCTGTACCAGGGCAAGGACGTGGGTGAAGAGCGGATGGCGCGCATGCTCTGCCTGTTCCGGCTGGAGTTCGACGAGCCTTCGGTGATGCGCCCGGAGCTTGCCGGCCGGCCGGTTTACCTCGCCATGGCGATGGATACCGGTGGGCGCCTGAAGCTCAAACCGCAAAACCTGCTGCTGAACCTGCCCCTGGCCCGCTTGTCCTGAGCCCCCGCAGCGGGCTTGCAACCCGCGCCACCGCCCCCAAATCCCTACAATTCCCGTGAGTATTCCAACAAGCGAAGGCAAGGCCGCATGGTTCCGCACCTCGACACGGCCCTGAGCGGCCCCATCAACGAGCTCGAGCAGCGCGTGCTCGACTCCATGCCTGCTATCGAGCGCTGGTTCCGGCTGGAGTGGATGGAGCACACGCCGCCGTTCTACAGCTCGGTCGACATCCGCAACGCCGGCTTCAAGCTGGCCCCGGTGGACACCAACCTTTATCCAGGCGGCTGGAACAACCTGACGCCCGAGATGCTGCCCCTGGGCGTGCAGTCGGCGATGGCGGCCATCGAAAAGATCTGCCCGGAGGCGAAAAATCTGCTCGTCATTCCCGAGAACAAGACAGGCAACACTTTCTACCTCGACAACCTGGCGCAATTGCAGCGCATCTTTCACATGGCGGGGCTGAACGTGCGGATCGGCTCGATCGACCCGGAGGTCAAGGAGCCCACCACGCTGCAGCTTCCCGGCGGTGGCTCCGTGTTGCTGGAGCCGGTGGTCCGGACCCGGCACCGACTGGGGTTGAAGAATTTCGACCCTTGCACCATCCTGCTCAACAACGACCTGTCTGCGGGAATCCCCGGCATCCTGGAAGACATCCATGAGCAATACCTGCTGCCGCCGCTGCACGCCGGCTGGTCGGTGCGGCGCAAAAGCAACCACTTCCACAGTTACGAAGAAGTCTCCAAGCGCTTCGGCAAGCTGCTTGGCATCGACCCGTGGCTGATCAACCCGCTGTTCAACAAGTGCGGCGAGGTCGACTTCAACCAGGAGGCGGGCACCGGCATGGATTGCCTGCGGACCAACGTCGACGCGCTGCTGACGAAGGTACGGCGCAAATACAAGGAGTACGGCATCAACCAGAAGCCGTTCGTGGTGGTGAAAGCCGATAACGGCACCTCGGGCATGGGCATCATGACCGTGCGCGACGTCAAGGACCTGGACGACCTGAGCGGCAAGACCCGCTTGCGGATGGCCACGGGCAAGGGCGGCGGCCAGGTCGACCAGGTCATCATCCAGGAAGGCGTGCTGACCAACGAGCGGATCAACGAGGCAGTGGCCGAGCCGGTGGTCTACATGATGGACCGATACGTGGTCGGCGGCTTCTACCGGGTCCATGCCGAACGCGGGATCGACGAAAACCTGAACGCACCCGGCGCCAGCTACGTGCCGCTCGCATTCTCTGAAAGTACGCGCTTGCCTCAGCCGGGCGAGAAGCCTGGCGCCAGCGCACCCAACCGGTTCTATATGTACGGGGTGATCGGCCGGCTGGCGATGCTGGCCGCGAGCTATGAGCTCGAAGCAACCGATCCGGACGCCGAAGTCTACGATTAGGACCGGCCCCAGTACTGGTTGCTGCGCTGCAACAATCCGGCTCCAGGATCGCGGGCCAAGCGCACAATAGCGGTCCCAAAGCCAGCCAGGCCCCGCCGGCAAGCCGGAAAGACAGGGCCGGGGGCGTATAAAAACAATGTGACCAGGTCCTAGTGCAAAGTTCGAAATCCTCGCTTGCGGCGCTCACCATCGGCGCCATCGGTGTCGTCTACGGAGACATCGGCACCAGCGTCCTGTACGCCGTCAAGGAAGTCTTCGGGGCCGGCCACGTCCCGTTCACCGTTCCGAATGTCTACGGCATCCTGTCGATCTTTTTCTGGACGCTGACGGTCATCGTTTCGATCAAGTACGTGGTGCTGGTGCTGCGCGCCGACAACAATGGCGAGGGCGGCCTGATCGCGATGCTGGCGCTGGCCTCGCAGGCCGTGAAAGACAAGCCGAAGCTGCGCCAGGTGCTGCTGGCCATCGGCATTTTCGGCACCTCGCTGTTCTACGGCGACGGTGTGATCACGCCGGCGATCACCGTGCTGTCCGCCATCGAAGGCCTCGAAGTCGTGTCTCCCGCCTTCAAGGAGTGGGTCGTTCCCCTCACCCTGGTGGTGCTGTTCATGCTGTTCGCCGTGCAGAAGCGGGGCACGGCGGGCATCGGCAAATTCTTCGGTCCGATCACCCTGGTCTGGTTCGCGGTGATCTCCGTGCTCGGCGTGTGGCACATCCTGCGGCATCCGGAAATCCTGTACGCCCTCAGCCCGCACTATGCGGTGCTGTTCATGTTCGGACATCCGGGCACCACGTTCGTCCTGCTGGGCGCGGTGGTGCTGTGCGTGACCGGCGCCGAGGCGCTCTATGCGGATCTGGGCCACTTCGGCAAACGACCGATCCGGCTGGCCTGGTTCAGCGTGGTGATGCCCGCGCTGACCATGAACTACTTCGGGCAGGGCGCCCTTCTGCTGGCCCGACCGGAAGCGGTGGCGAACCCTTTCTACATGATGGCGCCGGACTGGTTCCAGCTGCCGCTGGTGGTATTGGCCACGGCAGCCGGCGTCGTGGCTTCGCAAGCGCTGATCACCGGCGCCTTCAGCGTCACCAAGCAGGTGATCCAGCTGGGCTACCTGCCGCGTCTGAATATCCAGCACACCAGCGTGCGCGAAACCGGGCAGATCTATATCCCGTTCGTGAATTGGGGGCTGTTCGCAGCCATCGTGCTGGCGGTCGTGATGTTCCGCTCTTCCAGCGCGCTGGCCGCCGCTTATGGCGTCGCCGTGACGACTGACATGCTGATCACGACGCTGCTGACCTTCTTCGTGATCCGCTACGGATGGAAGTACCCCCTCTGGCTGTGTATTGCGGCGACGGGCGTGTTCTTCCTGGTCGACTTCACTTTCTGGGCCTCCAACCTCCTCAAGCTGCTGCAGGGTGGCTGGTTCCCGCTGATGATCGGCGCCGCCATCTTCACGCTGATGATGACCTGGAAGCAGGGCCGGGTCCTGATGAATGCCAAACTGCGCGCCGATGCGATCGACCTGCCCAGCTTCTTGCAGGCTGTGTTCGTCACGCCACCGACGCGGGTCGAGGGCACGGCGGTGTTCCTCACCGGCGAGCCCGGCACCGTGCCCAACGCGATGCTGCACAACCTCAAGCACAACAAGGTGCTGCACGCCAACAACCTGTTTGTCACGGTACGCAACCACGAGGTTCCGTGGATCCCCACCGACAAGCGCATTGAAGTCCAGCCCCTCGACAACCAGTGCTGGCAGGTGGTGATTCACTACGGTTTCAAAAACGACCTGGACCTGCCACGCGCCCTGCAGCACATCCGCAACCTCGGCTGCGAGATGGAACCGATGACAACGAGCTACTTTCTGTCACGCGACGTGATCATTCCGACGCTGGGCGGTGGCATGGCGCAGTGGCGCGAAAAGCTGTTTGCGCAGATGCACCACAACGCAAGTGGTGCGGCGGATTTTTTGAATTTGCCTAATAACGCGGTGGTGGAGTTGGGTAGCAAGATTGAGATTTAAGGTTTTGGGGCGGGGGTTCCAGATCCGTTCGGGCTGAGCCTGTCGAAGCCTTTTGCTTGAACCGAAAATCAAGTTCGTTGATGAGACCGGAACGCATCAAAGATGCATGGCTTCGATACGCTTGCGTACCCTGTCCTGAGCTTGTCGAAGGGTCAG
>JAYUHN010000336.1:0-10882 GCA_043766965.1 Ramlibacter sp.
CAAATGTTACAGAAGCCGCCTTTGGGCGGCTTTTTTACGTCTGGAGTAATGCCCGGGCGTGAATTTCTGCACGGCGACGTCCGCTGTAATTGAAACTAATGGAAACTACTTGTTACTAAATGCGTTTCTGGTTATCGTGACCGGATGGCTAGCGAATCCACCGCCCCGACCGCCGCGGAATTGATCCCCACGGACGCCCCGTCCCTGGCGTCGGTGCTCGGGAGGTCGTCCGTCGAACCGATCGAAAGCCGTACCAGCTCGTGGCCGACCCAAGCCGTCGCCACCTTTGTCTATGCCCGGGTCCACAATTTTTCGCAGACCTGCGAAGCCCTGTCCGCCACCGAGCTGGCCTTGTTCGTCAACGACGTGCGGCACATCCTTTCAGACGCCGTCACCAGGCTGGGCGGTGAAATTGCGCAACGCCGGCCGGATTCGATCCTGGCGGTGTTCTCCAATGCGCCGAACGCAAAAAAGCCCGATCACGCGCAACGCGGGCTGCATGCAGCCATCGTTGCCGTCCACGATGTGGTGCAGCTGGCCGGACGGGTTGCGGCCGAGCCGCACACCGCGGAGCTGGCCCCGCTGACACTGGCCGTCGGGGTGCATCTGGGTGCGGCCGAAGTCGCGCAACGCAACAACGGCGCCAAGGGCATGGTCCATGCGGTGGGCGAGGCAGTCGAATTGACCCGCCTGCTGGAGGTGACCGCGACCGATCTGCACTGGAGCATCGCGGCGTCGGCAGCCACCACCCTGGCTGCCGCGGGCCGCGCGGAAAAGGGCCGGATCGGCTCGCTAGGACTTCCGGACGATTCGTTCATCGACATCGTGGAAATCACGGGACTGGCGCCGCGCAAGGGCTCCAGCACACCGGCGCGCATGTTCGAACTGCTGCGCGAAGCCGTCGCCACCAACCGGCAGTGGCGCAAGCGCTCGGCCGGTGGCGCCAGCGTGCCGGCAGCCGCCATCCAGCCGGGCGGCCATTTGCTGGTGGAAGGCTATCGGCTGCTGCGCAAGATCGGCGAAGGCGGAATGGCTTCGATCTTCCTGGCGGATGCTGGCGACAAGGGCCCGCCGCAGGTGCTCAAGGTCATGCGGCTCGACAAGGGTTTGGAGGCGGACGGCCTGCAGCGCTTCATCCAGGAGTTCGCCTTGCTGGAGCAGGTGAGTCATCCGAACGTCGCACGGATTTTTCGCCAGGACTTTTCACTCGGCCATGCCTACATTGCGATGGAGTATTTCCCCTGCGGCGACCTCGCCGCGCGGCTGAAAAAACCGGTGGACGCGACCACCGCGATCGGATACCTGAAGCAGGCCGCCGCCGGACTCGGCGCCGTCCACCGCGTCGGCATCGTGCACCGCGATCTCAAACCCGACAACCTGATGCTGCGGCAGGACGGCAGCCTGGCGCTGGCCGACTTCGGCGTCGCCAAGCAGGTTTCCATGCTGATCACGGATACGGGCGACGGCGACATCGTCGGGACGCCGTACTACCTCAGTCCGGAACAGGCGCTTGGAACGTTGGTGGATGCCCGCTGTGACCTGTATAGCCTGGGGGTCCTCACCTACGAGATGTTGACCGGCAAGAAGCCGTACCACGCCGCGACAGCGCAAGCCTTGCTCAACATGCACATCAACGATCCCGTACCGCTGCTGCCGGCGCCGCACGAACATCTGCAGCCCCTGCTGCAGCGCATGATGGCCAAGCAGCGCGAAGCCCGCTATGCATCGGCCCAGGAACTGCTCGACGACCTGGCCCGGCACGGGCTCTGACATGACACCTTCCAGTCCCTATCCCTTCGCGCAGCACCTGCGCATCCGCCATCCGCGCTGGTCCCGTGCCTTTGCGCGGCCGCAGGACACCGAGCCGACTTCATTGCCGCGGGTGTCCGGCTATCGCATCGAGCGCAGCGTCGGGGAAGGCCGCACGTCGTGCGCTTACCTCGCGCGGGATATCGTCCGGGGCGGCAAGGTCGTCCTCAAGCTGTTGCGCCCCGAGCATCTTCACTGCGATGCGCGGAAGGCGGCGTTCGCGCAGGAGTTCGCGATCCCGTTCGCCATCCGCAGCCCGCACGTGATCCGGGTGGTCGAACATTCGGCCGTCGAACAGCACGCGTACATTGCGATGGAGTACGCGGGCGGCGGCCACCTCGGCGGGCTGATCCGCTGCGGCCTCACGGCGCCCGAATCGCTGACGCTGCTGCGGCAGGCAGCGGTTGGACTGGCGCAGCTGCACCGCGACGGGTTCGTGCATTGCGACGTCAAGCCGGCCAATTTGTTGATGCGCTACTCGGGCGACCTGGTGCTTGCCGATTTCGGGCTGACGCGTCGACTCGGGTCGGTTTCGCGCTGCGCGCCCGGAGTTCTCGTCGGCACCCCTTGTTATGCGTCGCCGGAGCTGGCCCAGGGCGAATCCGTGCAGCCCGCCGCGGATGTTTACAGCCTGGGTGTCGTGCTGTATGAGATGCTCTGTGGCAAACCCCCGTTCCCCGGACAGACGCTGATGGAAGTGCTGTGTCAGCACCTGATGGCGCCTGTTCCCAGGCTGTCGCCCGAGCTTGTCAGGTTCCAGCCGCTGGTCGACGCGATGCTGGAAAAGCAGGTCGGCAGGCGGCTGCCGGACGCACAGGCGGTTCTCGAGCAGATCGATCAGATAGAGGGTGCGGATTTGCTGCACCCGCCGCCATCCGGCGCGAGCGGAAGCAGGTGTCCAACGTGAGCATGAACGAACATTTTCTGGTGGACGTGATCGGGTTCAACCCGGTGGAGCGCTCCATGCTGGCAAGCATTTTCGCCCTCGCGGCCCGCCGCGATCCCGGATTTGCGCAATACGATCCGACCGCGGCCAGCGACCCCGCCGACCTGTATCTCGTCGATACCGATAATCCCGACGCAATGAAGGAATTCCGCGCGCTGAGCAAGCTCGCGACGCTGCCGGCGGTGCTGGTGGGAACCGCGCAACCGGGACCGGGCCAGACCGTGCTGGCGCGCCCGGTCCAGTGGGCCCGCTTGCTGCAAGCCCTGGAAGCAACCGCGCTGGCCGCCGATCCGGAAGGCGCAGGCGCCATGGCGATCCGCGATAGCGGCGACAGCACGCTGCCCCTGGGCCGCGGCAACGGTGCCGGCGCCCTTGGGCGCAGCAACGCGGGCTCGGCGCTGGGCCGCAGCGGTGCGGGCGACAGCCGGCCTGCTGCGGCGGCAGCGGCCACGCCGGACCAATCGTCGCGCCGGCGCGCGCTGGGTGACGCAGTGCTGGTGGTGGACGACAACGCCACCGTACGCCTGTTCATGAAGGCCAAGCTCGCGCCATTCGGCTTCGAGGTCGACTATGCCGAAAGCGGCGAGGAAGCGGTCGGCCTGACCGGCTCGCGCGAATACGCCTGCGTCTTTCTGGACGTGGTGCTGCCCGGCATCGACGGCTACCAGGTCTGCAAACTGATCAAGTCGAACAAGCAGGCCATCAAGAAAACGGCGGTGGTCATGCTGACCAGCCGCAGTTCCCCATTCGACAAACTGCGGGGGTCGCTGGCGGGCTGCGACGAATACCTGACCAAGCCCCTCGACGAAAACCGCTTGCTGGAAACGATTGCGCAACTCATTCCCAGCACCCGCAAGCGCGAAAAAACCAAGACCAGGTGAGACCATGACCAAATCAATTCTCGTTGTGGATGACACGCGCTCGATGCGCAAGATGGTGGCCGCCGTGCTGCAGGGAGCGGGCTACGAGGTGGCCGAGGCGGGAGACGGAGTCGAGGCGCTCGAACTGGCGCGGCACCGCGTTTTCGACCTGGTCGTCACCGACCACAACATGCCACGCATGGATGGGGTCACCCTGGTCGGCGAACTGCGCCGGCTACCCAACTACGATCCCGTGGCGCTGATCGTCCTGTCCACCGAAGTGAGTCCCGAGCTGAAGCAGAAGGGCCGGGATGCAGGCGCGAGCGGCTGGATGGCAAAGCCGTTCGACCCGCAGCGAATGCTTGAAATCGTCGGCAAGTTCATCTAGGGCCGGAGCTTCCATGTCGCATCTATCCAGCGCCCTGGCGGACGCCAACGCCTTCCGGGAAATCTTCTTCGAGGAAACGCATGAGCACCTGGCCAACGTCGAGGCGATTTTGCTGCGGCTGGACACGGATACTCCAATGCCGGACGACCTGAACGCCATCTTCCGGGCGGTCCACTCCATCAAGGGCAGCGCAGGCATGTTGGGCTGCGCCGACGTGGCGGCACTGACGCATTTGCAGGAAAACCTGCTCGACCTGCTGCGCAAAGGAGAACGCCCGATCGCCAAGGGCGACATCGACGCGATGCTCAAGGCCGGCGACACGGTCCGCTCCCAGGTCCTGCACCACCGCGGGATGCTGAGCCGGCCCCCGGACAGCAGCGAGGTCGAAGCAATGATGCTGGAGCGCGTGTCGCTGCCTGCGACCGACGCGCCTGGAACGGCGGGCGGCCAGGTGACGCGCAGTTTTCGGGTCCGCCTCGGACCGCTGGCCGCGCCGATCGATGCGGCCGAACTTGAGATGATGCTGCAGGGCCTGGGAGAGATGGGCTCGATGTCGGACACCGGGATCGACAACCGCAGCGGTGGCTCCGTGTCTTTCGACGTCAGCCTGCAGGGCGCGGCCGCGGATCTGCAGAGCGTGCTCTCGCTGGTGGTCGCGCCCGAACTGATCACGATTGAGACCAGGGTCGCCGAGATCAGGACCCGTCCCAACGGCGTACCCGCGGTGCCGCAAGTGCAAGCGAAGGCGGCCGCCACCGCCCGGGTTGCCACGATGGATGACCCACATGACGCGGACGAGTTCTTCGTCGACCCCGCGAGATTCCGCTTGGGCGGCCATGCGCGTGATGCGAACGCGGGAGCGTCGATCGCCGTCCCGGCGGCCGAGGCGGCCTTGCCGGTGGACCTGTTCGTCACACCCGAGGAACTGAAGAAGGCGCGCCCGCTGCTTCAGCCGAACGTGGATGAGTCCTTCGCTGGCCCAAGGGCCGTGGATAACGACCGGCGTGGTGCCGAACCGGCAGCACCCGCATCCGATGCCACCTTCATTCGCGTGGCGACGGAGAAGGTCGACCTGCTGGTCAATCTGGTCGGCGAACTGGTGATCACCGAGGCCATGCTGGCGCGCCAGGGAGCGTTGGTCGGGGACGGCACCGATGGGGGTTACGGCGGGAACACCGCCCTGGCCGATCTGTCGCGCCATACCCGCAACCTGCAGGAAGCAGTGCTCGCCATCCGGATGCTGCCGATCTCCAATGTCTTCTCGCGCTTTCCCCGCCTGGTGCGGGAGCTGTCCGGGCGGCTGGGAAAACGGGTCGAGATCCGGATGTCCGGCGAAAGCACGGAACTCGACCGGGGCATGATCGAGAAAATCTCGGACCCGTTGACGCACCTGGTGCGCAACGCTGTGGACCACGGCATGGAAAGCCCCGAGGCGCGCCTGGCGGCGGGCAAGCCCGAACTTGGCGTGATCAACCTGAGCGCCAGCCAGCGCGGAGGCAACATCGTGATCGAGGTGAGCGACGATGGCCGCGGTCTGGACACCGAGCGAATCCGGGAGCGGGCCGCCGAGCGTGGCATGGCGGTGTCCCCCGACGCCACGCCCCAGCAGCTCTGGCAACTGATTTTCGAAGCCGGATTTTCGACCGCCGAAGAGGTCACGGAAGTCTCCGGACGGGGCGTCGGCATGGACGTCGTCAAGCGCAACATCCAGTCGCTGGGCGGCACCATCGAGCTGTTCTCGGCGCCGGGCGAAGGCACGCGTGTCACGGTCAGCATGCCGCTCACACTTGCCATCATGGAAGCGATGACCGTGGCCGTGGGCGGTGAGATCTATGTCCTTCCGCTCGCCTGTGTGGTCGAATCCCGCAGCGTCGATCCGGCAGACCTCCACACGCTGCCCGGGCAGGGCGACACGCTGCGGGTGCGCGACGAATACCTGCCGGTGCTGCAACTGTCCCGGTTGTTTCCACCCAGGACTCCGCGGCCCGACGGCGGCGGGATCGCCGTCATCGTCGAAACCGACGGGTGCGACGCGGCCTTGCTGGTGGACGAACTGGTCGGACAGCAGCAGGTGGTCGTCAAGAGCCTGGAAATGAATTTCCGCAAAGTGCCCGGTCTTGCCGGGGCGACCGTCATGGGCGATGGTTCGGTGGCGCTGATCCTTGACGTCAGCCACCTGGTGCGACTCTCCGGACGCTCGGGGGCGATGCTCCTCTAGGCGGCAGGCGCTGTCAGGCTCCTTGCGGAACCAGCGGCGCCGGCGCCGTCTTGTCGGCCAGGACCCCGTGCGGCGATTTGTCGGGCAACTGCCCCGTTGCCTTGAGCGCCTGCTTGCGGTCGTGAGTGACTGCCCCCGTGATCCGCAAAGCTGCCAGGTCGCGAGCCAGCACGGCTTCCGTCAGGCGGGTACGTCGGACCAGTTCCGCGAACGTCGCCGGCGCGTTTGCCAGTTCGCGCACGATCATCAGGTGCGAATCCCGAAACATGCGCTGCGGCAGTTGCGGCGCGCGGCACCAGTAAAGAGGCCCGGATCGGAAGTATGTCGGCAGCAGGTCGCGGGTGGTCCTCATCGCGTACTGCCACAGCACCTCGGTCAGGGCCGTGCGCACGAAGTGGCCGGGAATTTCGTCCGCCGGGCCTGGCCGGCGGGCCCAGACGGCCTTGGCCAGTTGCGCCGGGTCTGCGATCGGCAACACCCCCACGCCGTTGCGGCGGCTGACGACCGCCTGCAGGCGACCCTCGACGCTGACGTGGTAGACCGTCGAGCTCAGGTCCAGACGTTCCTGCACGATCCGGGAGGCCAGCCAGAACTTCACCGCCGTCGGTCGTAGCCAGCCTGTGAATTGCATAAGCATCGCGCGGATGGTTTCCGGATTCCGGACGTCGAACGTATTCGCGGTCAGGAAGCCCGGGGCGTCCAGGGGCAGCGAGAACGCCAAGGGACGGTCCGAATCGTTGATGTCCAGCAGCACCGGACGCGCGCCTTCGGCGGCCGGATTGATCTGCACCAGGCCGCCCGGGTAAGACACCGCGCCCTGACCGTTGGCGAACATCGCGTCGGCGTCCGCCAGCGACGATTGGCTCCATGGAGATCCCGCGCGGATCTTGGCCAACGCCATTTCGAGCGCCGCCTGTTCCGCGGGGCTGAATCCGACCAGCGCAAGCCGGAGGGCGGGCAGTTCTACAGCTTGTGTTTCCATCCTGCCAGCGGCTTGCCTCGTAACTTAAAGATACAAAATATGTAACGACCCAGTCACATTCTGAGGGAAAACAGGACGTTTATCCATCAAGTCGCTGGGCCTACAGTGGTTTTGAGGACAAATTCACACAGTTGTGCCTCTGTGTAAACGTAACTAAACTTAACTATTGCAACAAGTTATGTAAACAGGCATCCTGCCCTGTAGCCAAATTCCGGCTTCGCGCCAAGGAGACAGAATGCAACAGCAAGCTCACCACAGCAGTGCTCACCGCGCGGACCGCCACGACCGGCCCGCCGAGGCGCAGACCAGCGAGTTCCTCACATTCCGCCTGGGGACCGAGAGCTACGGCATCGAGATCCTGAAGGTGCAGGAGATCCGTGGCTACGAATCCCCGACCGCGATCGCCAACGCCCCGTCCTTCATCAAGGGCGTCATCAACCTGCGCGGCGTGATTGTCCCCATCCTCGACCTGCGCATCAAGTTCCAGCTCGAACGGGCCGGTTACGACGAATTTACGGTGGTCGTGATCCTGAACGTGGCCGGCCGGGTGGTCGGGGCCGTCGTCGACTCCGTTTCCGATGTGCAGACCCTCGCCGCCGATTCCATCCGGGCAACCCCAGAGTTTGCGTCGGCCACCTTCGATACCAAATACATCACCGGGCTCGCCACTGTGGACGAGCGGCTGCTGATTCTGCTGGACATCGAAAAGCTCATGACCAACGCCGACATGGCGCTGGTCGAGGCGGCGGTGCACTGAGCCCGCGCAACCCACCGGTCACTACAACCCAACCGAGAGCAGGAGAACCCCCATGAATCGGACACTGGCAATGACAATTGCTTCCACGATGGCCGCCGCGATGACCGCAGGGGCTGCCTCGGCCCAGGTCGCAACCGCTGACGATGCCGTCGCCATGGTCAGGAAAGGCGTGGCGTCGATCAAGGTCAAGGGCAAGGCGAAGACCCTGGCCGAGATCAACAACACGCAGGGCTCCTTTCGGGCACGCGATCTCTACCTGACCGTTTACAGCAAGGACGGCGTGGCGCTGGCCCATGGCGCCAACAACCGCATGGTCGGCACGCAGCTGTCGGACATCCGGGACGGCGACGGCTACTCCTACCTGCGCGAGCGAATGGAAATCGCCCGGACCCGGCCGGTGTTCTGGCAGGACATCAAGTACGTCAACCCGCTGACGCGCGCGGTCGAAGCCAAGGCGGTGTATTGCGAACAGGCCGCGGACATGGTCGTCTGTGGAGCGATTTACAAGTTGTGAGGGCGCGGCAGGCGCTTCCGCCCGGGAGCCGCCGCCAAACCCGAAGGGTCACGTCGTTCAATTTTTTGGGGAATCGGAAATGCAAAAGAAATTTGTACTGGCGGTCGCGGCCGCGATCTGCGCCGCATCCATCGGAGCCGCGGAACAACGCGTCACTGCCAAAGAGGCTGAAGCGATGGTCAAGAAGGGCGTGGCTTACATCGCGGGGAACCCGCGCGAAAAAGCGATGGCGGACATCACCGACAAGTCGGGCCCGTTCATCGACCGCGAGCTGTACCTGACCGTCTACACCCAGGACGGGACCGCGGTTGCGCACGGCGCCAACGCCAAATTCGTCGGGAAAAACATGCTCGAGTTGCGGGATGCGGACGGCAAGGAGCACATTCGCGAGCGGATGGAACTGGCCAAGACCAAGGCCTCGTTCTGGCAGGACTTCAAGTTCGTGAATCCGGTCACCAAGAAGATGGAGCCCAAGTCGATGTATTGCGAGCGCTCGAACGAACTGATCGTGTGCGGCGGCATTTACAAGGCGGTGTAGAAGGCGGCGGAATCCTCCGCCATCCTGCTCCGATGAAAAATAGCTGGGAGTGAGTCATGAAAGTCTGGCACAAAGTCCTGGTGGCACCGGCGGTCGCCATCTTTTTTCTCATGCTGCTCGGAGCGCTGTCGTACGGCGCCCTGATGCAGCAGACCGTCGCGCTCGAAGAGCTCGCCAAGAACCGGTTCGCCGGCTACCAGATCGCAGCCGATTCGACCCAGGACATCAGTGAGGTGCATTCGAACGTCTATAGGCTGCTCACCTGGATGGCCAACCTGAGCGAAGACAAGGTCAAGAAGATCACTTCCGACGAGAAGGGGAAGATCGACGTCGTGATCAAGGGCGTCGTTCAGTTCGCCGCTTCGCCGGGCCTGACAGCGGACGAGCGCAAGCTCGCGAACGCGGTGTTGCCGAAACTGGCGAAGTACCGCAAGAATGTCGATAACGCGATCGACCTGAGCACCGTCGACGTCGGCACCGGGATGATGATGATGCAAACGGCGGACATCGAGTTCCAGGAAATGCTCAAGGAGTTCACGGAGCTGGTGCAGCTGGAGAAGAAGCTCTCGCAGGAAAGCTACGAAGCGGCGGCCGCGTCCGCTCGAAGGGCCGTGCTGGTCCTGCTGGGTATCCTGCTGTTCGCGATCGGGTCGTCGATCGGCACCGCATTGCTCATGAGCAGGCGGATCGTGCGCCCGCTGCGGATGGCGATGGCCGCGGCCAACCAGATCGCCCGGGGCGATCTCAGCGCCGACGTGGTCCTGGGCGGGAGGGACGAGACAGGTCAGTTGCTGCTTGCCTTGTCCGCCATGACGCAGAATCTGCGCAAGCTCGTTGGCGAGGTGTCGGGGGGGGCCCGCACCGTCTCGGACACCAGCGCGCAGATCGCGCAGGGGAACCTCGACTTGTCGCAGCGAACCGAAGAACAGGCGAGCACCCTGGAAGAAACGGCGAGCTCGCTGGAGGAGCTCACCTCCACCGTGACGCAGAACGCACACAACGCACGCCAGGCAAGTGAACTGGCGATGGGCGCCTCCGAAGTTGCCCGCAAGGGAGGCCACGTGGTCGGTCAGGTGGTCAGCACGATGACCGGCATTTCAGAATCATCCAAAAAGATCGGCGACATCATCAGCGTGATCGACGGCATTGCCTTCCAGACCAACATCCTCGCGCTGAATGCGGCGGTCGAAGCGGCCCGGGCCGGCGAGCAGGGCCGCGGGTTCGCGGTGGTCGCTTCCGAAGTCAGAAGCCTGGCGCATCGCAGCGCCGCTGCAGCCAAGGAGATCAAGGGCCTCATCGGCGACTCCGTTGTCAAGGTGGATGCCGGCACCAAACTGGTGGATGCAGCTGGAAAAACAATGGAAGAAATCGTGGGTTCGGTGAAGCGGGTTGCGGACCTGATTGCCGAGATCGCCGCTGCCAGCCTGGAACAGAGTTCGGGCATCGAGCAGGTGAACACGGCTGTCACGCAGATGGACCAGGTGGTGCAGCAGAACGCCTCGCTGGTCGAAGAAGCGACCGCCGCCACGGAGTCGATGAAAGAGCAGGCCGGATCCCTGCTGGAGATGGTCTCCCGCTTCAAGCTGGTGGCAGAAGAGGCCGCGCCGGCGCGTGCCCAGCCTTCAGTGCAGGCAAGTCCCGTGTCTCCGGCGCCAATCAAGTTCTTGACCAGCGCAAAGCGGTCGGCTGCGCATGCAGCAAGTTTCAGGGCCCCGCGGCAGCGCCTGGCGGCCGGCAATGGACAGTGGAAAGAGTTTTGACGCCGTTGCTGCCCCCGGGCCGTTGCGCCCAGTGAATGTGAAATCCAGCCTGCAGCGGCTTGGTCTTGCACCGGGGCGGATGCATCTCTGATTGACGGGGTCCTGCCGGC